>NZ_CP028083.1:3650000-3950000 GCF_005491425.1 Lysinibacillus sp. SGAir0095
ATAATATTTTTACAAGAAGATAAAGTAGCATAAGAAAATTACAAACAGTCCATACATGATTGGATGTACTTCTTTAGAGCGACCCGCAACAAGCATTGTAATTGGATAGAAGATGAACCCAATCGCGATACCTGTAGCAATTGAATATCCTAGTGGCATACAAATCATTACTAGGAATGCTGGAATAGCAATCTCGATTTTATCCCATTCAATAAGCTTTAACGATGATACCATTAATGCACCCACGATAATTAATGCTGGTGCTGTTACTGCACTTGTTACTACAGCTAAAACTGGTGAGAAGAATAAAGAAATTAAGAATAAAATTCCCGTTACAACTGCAGCAAGACCTGTACGTGCACCTGCAGCGACACCAGCCGTTGACTCAACATATGAAGTCGTTGTTGAAGTACCGAAAATTGCACCAGTTACTGTTGCTAAAGAGTCAGCAAGTAAAGCTTTACCTGCCCGAGGCAATTTATTGTCTTTTACAAGACCAGCTTGCCCCGCTACTGCCATCAGAGTACCTGCAGTATCAAAGAAATCTACAAATAAGAATGTTAGGACTACAATTAAAAAATCTAGATTTAAGATTAAATCTAAGTTTCCAAATGCTTGAAAAGCAGCACCAAAAGTAGGCTCTAAACTAGGAATAGTAGAGACAACCTTTTCAGGAAGTTTAACTAATCCAAAGATCATACCAGCAACTGCAGTAATCACCATTCCATAAAAAATTCCGCCGCTAATTTTTTTAGCCATAAAGATAGCTGTTACGAAAATACCAAATACAGCAAGTAATGTATTACCAGATGTTACATCACCTAATACTGTTAGAGTTGAATCATCATTTACGATAATTCCAGCACCTTGGAACCCTACAAAAGTAATAAATAAACCAATCCCTGCACCAACTGCATATTTTAATTGAGCTGGAATAGCATTAATAATCGTTTCACGAATACCAGAAAGCGATAAAACAATGAATACTACCCCAGAGAACATTACTCCTGTCAAAGCCGTTTCCCAAGCCATACCCATTCCCATTACTACAGAGAAGGTAAAGAATGCATTAAGCCCCATACCTGGAGCTAGTGCTATTGGGTATTTAGCAATTAACCCCATAAATAAACAACCAACCGCAGCAGCTAATGCTGTCGCTACAAATACTGCATTATAATCCATTCCAGCAGCTTCTAGCATTCCTGGATTTACCGCAAGAATATAAGCCATTGAAAGAAATGTAGTTAAACCACCAAGAATCTCTCGACGATAGTTCGTCCCTAACTCTTCAAATTGGAAATACTTTTTCATTTTTTCCTCCGAATTGTTCGTCCACAATGTCAATAAAAAAAGACACACACCTAACAAGAGTTGCATGTCTACGATTATTAGAATAACTATATAAAAATAGCATTTACTAATAGATTCTAAATCGTAGTCAAGCTATTTAAGGTAGCTTGGTAGAAACTCACGAGCCATATTCTCGACATTATACGACGAAATATTTAATTTACTTCTGTAATATATCATCTCACATTCTGAATTTCAACCACTTTTACGAACATTTTTTAAAATTTTAAAATTAAAGTTCGTGAATTGGGCATTTTTTTCACATAATGTTTTAATAATTAAATCACAATAATGCTGACACCGGATATATATACTACAATAGAAGTTGATTCGTACATAAGTTGGTTCCACAAAATGAAAAGAGCAAATCCCCGTCTATGGATTTGCTCTTTAATACTTAATTTTCGTCTACTCTTTCTTCCTCACTAGAAGAGGTGTCTTTTGTCTTTTCTTTATTTTTCTCATCTTTTACTTTTTCGTTTAATTCTTCGTTCGGCACATCATCAAACGTCGCGCTATCTTCCAGTCGGTCAATTTTTTCTTTTCCTTTATGAGCCATGTTTTTTTCACTCCTTTTCTTAACTCCGATTTTCACTTAAATACCGCCTTGCCGGTGATTGGTTGTATCCTCATTAATGTCAGTGGCAAGAGTAGTCCCGTTGTAATAAATGTCATAGTCTGAATCGACATACAATAGATATTTGCCATTGCGCATTTCCTTGTAATATAGTTCTCTTTCCGCATCGTCAATCCCCAGGCGACGGAAATTATCTTTCACTAAATCTTCACCTGTCAAGAAGGCTTTAAATTTATCCCACCAACTCGCTCCATCCATTTCTTCAGCGGATCCGGCATATCCACGGTGCAGTGTATATTGGTCATCTCGGTTTGATACGATAAACATATCTTCCTCTTTATATCCTTGCAATCGTAACCGATCCATCTCCGCTTCCAATTGTGCTTCGGTATCATAAATTCCATATAACTCGCGTTTTTCCATGGTATGTCTCCTCCTAAAATTGAAGCTAATTTGTATAGTTGTATCTATTCTTTCTATTACCAAATATCCTCCCTATGAAACTTACATATTTTTAGTGTTTATTTTTTAGAAACATTTAAATAAATGAGCATTAACCAACAAAAAGACCCCCTTCATACAGGGAAACCCTGTAACCGAAGAGAGTTTTTCATCTAGTGTATTTCTATTCTCGTTCAACGTATGGCAGTCTAAAAGCAAAACCGCACTATATTATCCCACTATTCAAAAGAGCCTCAAATCGAGACTCTCATAAAGTACAACATCAATTACCCAACAACTTTAAAACTGGATAAATATATGGTTCACTAGGTTCATCAACTACATTTAAACTCGTTACCTTTACAACAGGCATTTCATAACCTCCATAGGAACCCACTTCTAATACACCATCAATTTCAACCCAAGTATCTTCCTTAATGGTGGCAGCTCCATCAAATTCCGTTAGAAAACCAATGATACTCGCATCAGCAATACAATGTGTAATGAGAAATCTTGAAATGACCAGCTGATTACTTTCAAAGCCCTCTTCCTTAAAGACAAAGCCGCTCATTTTAATCTTTTTCCCCGCATAGACATTTGGATTATCATTAATTTCTCCATAATAGGTACTGAACATATCTTCTGTCATTTGGATTGTTTCTGACTCTTGCAGCAATCGGAACTTTTCATCATATTCTTCTTCCGACACATAGTTATTATTAGGTAGTGCCACATCATCGATTGCCTCACTTGAATAGATATCAATATTCTCCTTCTCCACCAAAGACTCGGCACCTTCCATCAAAGACTCCCGGGCAGAACCATCATTACTTTCTTTATTCCCTTGAGATATTAGAAAGCCCTTATTTGCTGCAATCGAGGAATCCAATGTAGCAGGCGGTATCATAAATCCAGTTATGATTGGAAAAGCAACCATACTATAACCGACGATTCGCTTTAAACTCCAATGATTATTTCCATGATCATGATCACAATTATGGGAACAAGCATGATGCGAATGTTTTTCCTGCCATATACGTGTAAGTTGGATAAGTAATAGAACAAAAAAGAGGATTGCAGCCATTTTACTCATATAATCATATTTCGGGTTAATGTACTTAGTGATATCACCAGTAAGATGAAGATTTGCAAAAAATAAAGTAAATAATCCGAGTAAGAGAGCTTTTAAAAAATGTTGAAAATGGAACTTCATGTCGCACCTCCTAAAGTAAGCTTGATAGGGTTACAAACAAGAAAACGATACTTGTAATCAGAATGAATAAAACAACTACAAACTTCGCCTTAAATACACTTAATAACATGATTGTATTTTTGAAATCAATCATTGGTCCGTAAACTAAAAAGGCTAATATTGAGGTAGTTGGAAATACATTTCTAAAGGAAGCACCAATAAATGCATCCGCTTCCGAGCATAGAGATAGTACAAAAGCTAACGCCATCATGACGATGGTTGATTGAAATTGAGTTTCCCCCAGCTGCAAGAGCGATTGTGTCGAAACATAGGTTTGAAGAAATGCAGCAACAAAAGCACCAGCAATTAAGTGCTTGCTCATATCAAAAAACTCATCGATAGAATGTTTAAACATCTCACTGATCTTCGGCACAAGCGGTTGTTTTTTCTTAACACGTGTATGTGAGTGACTGTGCTCCTTCGCATTTTTTAATTGGTTGGTTCTAAATAAAAAACTAACTACCAGAGCAATGGCCAATGCGGCAACAAACCCTACCCCCATTCGGAGTAATGCCATCTCCATATCATTACCAAATGCCATATAAGTCGATAAAATAACAATAGGATTAATAAGCGGTCCCGTTAATAGGAATCCTACTCCTGCATATAAAGGCACACCTTTTCCTATCAATCTGCGAACAATGGGAACAATCCCACATTCACAGGCAGGAAATGCCGCCCCTACTATACAGCTCATTAAAACAGCCAAGAATTTATTTTTCGGTATCCACGCACGTATATGATCCTCCGTTATGAAAATTTGAATAAAACCTGCTATCAGCACCCCAATTAAGACAAATGGAATTGCCTCAATTAAGATACTGAGAAAAATCGTATTTAATTGGAGAAAAGAGTTTGATAGATTAAATGAATCCATTTTAAGAAATAGTGGAACTAAAGAAAATACTAAAATTCCTAATACAAATACTGTTGAAATATTTACTGACTTCTTCTGCCTAGCTTGCATCGAATCTCCTCTTTCTTCTTTGCTGGATTTTTTTGCGACTAATCATAGCGTTCTAGCGTTCTACCCAACACCACGATGGTTGAATGCTTGTCCAAAATTCAAAACTAAATATCAACACCTCATAACATAGTATTTATTTTAAATCGTAATAATTCCTATTTATTGCATTTTGTTCATAAAAAAATCTCTCTTCCATTTGCCAACAAGCACAAATAAAAGAAAGCTACCCCCAAGACCATCTCTTAATGGTTATCTAAGTTCTCACATGAATAACAAATGATTTATTAATCAAGACTTATGCATCCTTAATACATACTCTTATTTCAATTAAACCCAATATCTAGTAAGATTATAAATAAAAATCAAAAAGGAAATGTAAATTATATGTTATTCAACTCATTTGAATTTATCTTTATCTTTTTCCCCATTGTTTTTATCGTTTACTTTATCTTAAATAAGTATCGATTGATAAAGCTCGGGAAGCTCTGGATTGTTTTAAGTTCATTGTTTTTCTATAGCTGGTGGAATATAGCTTATTTACCTTTATTATTAGCCTCGCTATTCTTCAACTTCTATTTAGGAAAATTGCTTGCAAGAAAAGAGAATACAAAATCAAAGGCTTTATTAACTTTTGGAATCATCGCCAATGTGGGATTGCTTGGGTATTTTAAATACACAGATTTCTTTCTCACAAACGTTAATTTCTTATTCAAAACAACCTTTGACTTATTCAACCTGGCATTGCCATTAGCAATTAGCTTCTTTACTTTCCAGCAAATCGCTTATCTAGTCGATGCCTATCGAAAAGAAACAAAAGATTATTCATTTTTTGATTATGCATTGTTTGTTACCTTCTTCCCTCAACTGATTGCAGGGCCAATCGTTTATCACGCTGAATTGATCCCTCAGTTAGAGGGTTTAAAGGGAAAAATACTTAATTATAAAAATGTCGCAATCGGCTTTTTCATTTTTATCGTTGGATTATTTAAGAAAGTAGCAATTGCCGATACTTTTGCAGCATGGGCAAATAAGGGATTCGCCAACTCGGCTTCTCTTTCAGTTGCGGAAGGATGGATTACTTCTTTATCCTATACAATGCAGCTGTATTTTGATTTTAGCGGTTATTCTGATATGGCCATCGGATTAGCATTAATGTTTAACATTAGATTGCCCTTGAACTTCAATTCACCATATAAATCGCTAAGTATTCAAGAATTTTGGCGCAGATGGCATATGACATTAAATACTTTTTTAACGAAGTATCTGTATATCCCACTCGGAGGCAGTCGCAAGGGTGTATTACGCACTTACATCAATATCATGATTATCTTCACAGTTAGTGGAATATGGCACGGTGCTGGATGGACATTCATTATTTGGGGAGTGATGCATGGAATTGCTTCTTGCATTAACCGTTTATGGAGCCGAAAGCAATTGAAATTACCGCCATTACTAGCCTGGTTTATTACTTTTAACTTCGTAAATATTGCATGGGTATTTTTCCGTGCGACATCGGTAAATCAAGCATTAGAAGTGTTAAGCAGTATGTTTAACATCCGAAATTTACGATTAGAACCAACACTTGATGCTCAAACCGCTTTATTTAATACACCTGTAGAATTCTCAATAAACTTTTCGGTAATTCAAATAATTTATGTCCTTATGATCGCTGGACTATTAATTGCTTTTTTTGCAAAAAACACATACGAATTGAGCAAAACTCGACTTACCAATTCAATTGTTGGCTCTGTTTATATAACTGCATTAATAGCGGTGGTCGTCTATCTTGCATTTTCAAGTTTTAGCAACAGTGAATTTATTTATTTCAACTTTTAGGAGTGCATATTGAATGAAATATAAACATTGGTTTTGGTTAACTATCCTTTTAACCTGTCTATTCATGATTCCATTCATTCGGATTGCCGCATTTAACTTTTACGTGGATCCACTATGGAATTTCAGTCATCAAAATGAACATAACGAACATCAAATAGGTTTTGATGAACGACAATTAAAAGTAAACTATCTATCACAAAAACAACATCATTACGATACTTTAGTGGTCGGAACAAGTAGAACAACGTATATTAATCAAAACCATTTTACTGATATGAACGCTTATAATTTTTCTGCCAGTTCTCTTGATATTAGCGAATATGAAGGTTATATCACATATGCTTCAGAGAAGAATAACGGTTTTGAAACAATCATTTTAGAAGTCTATCCACGGCAATTTCCAGGTTTGATGGAATTCCCTGAACCGTCAGTATATATAGCCAATAACGAAGAAAAGTTATACAGCATAAAGTCCTTATTTTCTTTTGATACATATGAAAAGGCAAAAAGGAACTATACGCAAGAAGGGCACCCTACACCTGCCGGTTACCGTATATACAATCGAGAAAACGTCGTTTCAACAGAGTTTGTTTCGCCGGGAGTACGCGATGCAAATATCGAAAAGGGTATAAATAAACTCAATACACTGAAAACCTTTAAAGATGAAAAAGGCTATGTAGAACTACTTTCTCAAATAAAGAAAAACAATCCTGACTCGACATTCCTTGTCTATTCACCGCCCTATTATATTGATCGAACAAAGAAAGTTTTTAATAGCGAGGCCGGAATTGCTTATTACCGTGATTGGTTAGAAGATCTAATCGAAGTGTTTGGCGGGGTCATAAACTTTACAACGTTTAATGACATTACGGTAGATCGTGATTATTACATAGATACCCATCACTTTTATCCTTCAACAGGCAAATTAGTTGCTAATGATATCGCTGCCTTCCATAAAGGTGATGACTTACGGTATGCAACTTATATAACCGAAGAAAATCTTAGTCAGTTTATGGAACAATTTGAAGAACAGATTTTTGATGGGGCTGTTCAGCCATAACTTGCAGGAAATCCAATGCTTGTTCTATAATTTCATTTCAAAAGCTCTCCTTCATTTGCTAGATAGTGCAAATAAAAGAGAGCTTTTTAATTATGGCTATAAGCTGATGGCTTAGATGTAATAACATACATCAAGTTCACCAACCATTGATATAAGAACTTCGAATAAGAAAAAAACATAGGGAAAGTTTAAACTTCCTATGTTTTCATTCATATTATTTATCTGTTTGTTTTTTTCTTTTTTCCAAATACTCCTCACGTATTTTTTCAAGTTGTTGCTTTTTATCAAATTGGGCAGGCTTGCGTTTTTCATGATACTTCGCCACAGCTACCTGACCTTTGGTATCCAATTGATATTTCCCCACTTAATTCACCTACTTGTCTCTAAAGAGAATCTATTCAACAAATATAATATACCTTATTTTACTGAAGTAAACCTTTTTACTTTATTAGTGTACCGCTTAACCTTGCATATATCAGTAAAACATTAAAAACTTAGTAATAATTCATCATCAAATGATTTTCACTATCTTTATCTTTGCGACCTTGACTTTACTGAATCATTTTAAAGTCATCCATCAACTCGCTAAATTTGTCCAAAATAAAAAACCCCCTTCCAGTTATTTGTTATAAATAACTAAAAGAGGGTTTAAGTTTTGAATAGAAATCGTTGCACTTAACTCACGATGAAGTTCTTAACAAACTAAACTAGACACATTTATATAACTACGTTTATAACCTATTCAGATTAATATTACTGAACAGCCCTATTCCCACTCAATCGTCGCTGGTGGCTTAGATGTAATATCATACAGCACGCGGTTGATGCCGTTTACTTCGTTGACGATACGTACAGAGATTTTTTCTAGTACATCCCAAGGGATACGTGCCCAGTCGGAAGTCATGCCGTCGATGGATGTTACAGCACGGATACCTACTGCATAATCGTAAGTACGCGCATCACCCATTACACCTACAGAACGGATGTCTGGAAGTACACAGAAGTATTGCCAGATATCACGGTCAAGACCAGCATTCTTGATTTCTTCGCGTAAGATATAGTCCGCTTCACGAAGGATATCTAGTTTTGCTTCAGTGATTTCACCAAGAACACGGATACCTAAACCTGGCCCCGGGAATGGTTGACGCCAAACGATTTCTTCAGGTAAGCCAAGTTCTAAACCTAAAGCACGTACTTCATCTTTGAATAAAGTATTTAATGGCTCGATTAACTCAAATTTCATATCTTCTGGAAGACCACCAACATTATGGTGTGATTTGATTGTTTGAGCTGTTGCTGTACCTGATTCAATAATATCTGTATAAAGAGTTCCTTGTGCAAGGAAATCCATATCTTTTAATTTTGCTGATTCTTCATCAAACACGTAAATAAATTCGTTTCCGATAATTTTACGTTTTTGTTCCGGATCTGAAACGCCTTCTAATTTGCTCATGAAACGTTCGCGAGCGTCGATTTTAATCACTTTCATATCAAAATCTTCCGTGAAGGTTTTCATTACCTGTTCAACTTCACCTTTACGGTTTAAGTTGTGGTCCACGAACATACAAGTTAATTGATCCCCGATCGCTTTATGTATTAACACAGCTACGACAGAAGAGTCTACCCCACCGGATAATGCACAAAGAACTTGTTTGTCACCGACTTGTTCACGGATTTTATTCATTTCAATCTCGATGAAGTTTGCCATTGACCAGTCGCCTTTTGCCTGGCAAATATCAAATACGAATTGGCGTAAAATTTCATTACCATATACAGAGTGACGTACTTCCGGATGGAATTGAACAGCATAGAAGCCGCGTTCTACATTTTGCATTGCTGAAATTGGACAAGATGCGCTTGTTGCAATAACCTCAAATCCAGCTGGCACTTCTGTTACAAGGTCACCATGACTCATCCATACTACCTGTTCTTTTGGAAGGTCACCAAACAATCGATTCTCAGTCGTAATATTGATTTCTGCTTTACCGTACTCACGGTGATCAGCACCCTCAACTTTACCACCTAAAGCATAAGACATTAATTGCATCCCGTAGCAAATCCCTAAGATCGGTAAGCCTAAATCAAAAATGGCCTCATCTACTTTGAATGCTTTCTCATCGTATACAGAATTCGGACCACCAGAGAAAATAATTCCTGTAGCGTTCATTTCTTTAATTTCTTCAGCCGTAATTGTGTGTGGATGTAATTCTGAGAAAACACCGAATTCACGAATTCGACGTGTAATTAATTGATTAAATTGGCTACCAAAATCGAGTACAACGATTTTTTCTTGTTCTTTTAACAATGGAGTCGTCACGCTATTTACACCTCTTCTGAATTTTAAAGGCACCTCGCTTCATTTGTAAAAAAACGCGTTCAAAAAGATATCTTTCTGACGCGTTCATTGGTTGAAGACAAGGCGGATATAGCTCATGGCCTAAGACATAGCAATACCCGCCTTCATAGATAAGTTATTTAAGGTAACTTAGTAGATACATCCGAACCCTATTATCGGACTTATATGAAGGCAGCCTAATTATATTTTTTCTAAATTCTACCCTTAGTAGAAGCTAAAATCAACTAGTTACCCGATTGATTAAATATTCCCAACTTTCTTTCATTTGATGCATATTCACTCCAGCAGCATCTTTTGAATAGATAGTTTGCTCATACGCATTAGTTAACATTGACATGTGACCCGTTCCAAAGTAAGAGTCAATTTCTTTTGCAAAAATCTGCAATGTTTGTCCTTCTTTTCGCTTAAACCCTTTCATCTCTAATAACTTTAACAATTTCAAGAATGAAGATTCAAACGTAGATTCATTTAATTCTTTTTTCCTGTATAGCTGTCTGTATACTTTCGGCAGCCACTTTCTGCGTATTTTATATAGAACAAACGCGCCTACAAGTACTAACAACAAAGTGATTATTAGAATCAACTTATTTTGTTCAAAGAAATTTGAGATATTCTTGAAGAACTGACCTTCTTGAGCAGTTGTTTGTTGAGGCTCGTTGTCCTTTTCTATTTTCTCATCAGGTTCCGTTTCCTCTTCTACACTTAAGACTTCTTCTTCCTCATCCTCTGTAGTTAAGTCATATTCGATATTTCGTGAATTGTTAAACCCAATGGTAGGTTCAAAATTCATCCATCCCACATTTGGAATATAGGCTTCAACCCAAGAGTGAGCATCATTATTTGTAATTTGATAGGTACTTGATGAGCCATGGTTATCAATCACATCCCCACCAGCAAATCCTTTCACCCATCTTGCCGGAATTCCTATCGATCGCAATAATACGACCATTGACGTTGAGAAATTATCACAATAGCCAATTTTCGTATCAAATAAAAATTGATCTACATAGTCTTGTTCTTCCGAAGGGACAGCCACTTTATCCGTGTCGTATCGGAACCCATTTTGTTTAAAAAACATTTCAATCGCTCTTGCCTGATCGTAAGGAGTATCTCTGCCTTCCACAATATCCGCAGCTAACTCTCTAACTCTAGCAGGCAAGGTTTCCGGTAATTGTAAATACCGCTCAGCTAACGTCGGATCAATTTCTTCTGTCGGGTTCTTCAGAGTGCTGTATAGATAAACCGGCTTACTGTATTCCACTGTATAGCCCGGTAAAGCTGTAGGAGCACGGTCTACAAAAGACATAATCTTTTCCGTATCCAATGACATCATGAATTCAAGATTTGGAAGTACAGAAATCATCGCAGAGGTAACAGACTTCAATCCATAAGGCTGTATAACAAATTCATAAGGATTCATCACTTCAATCGTGGCCGTTTTTGTATCCTCTTCAGGACCTACCGGCAAGGAATACTGCACCTGTTCCCCATGTGCGAAAGCTCTCAATTCTCCTTGGAAGTAACTTGAGTCCTCCCATCCCTTCGATGTATAAACATCCTTTGTTTCCACACGCCAATACTGCTTCGTTTCCGCTTCCGCTAAGAATACTACAGTATCATCTGCCACAAAGGAGCCACCTAATCTACTATCATTTTCACCATACCCTACCTTCCTAATACCTCCCCCATTTACTTCAGCTCCACCTTTACCAGCTGCTGCTTTAATAAACGGTACTGGATCTGGCCATTGAGGAGAAAATTTTGGCAGGAAAATGGCAATACTACTCACAACCATCACCAGCAAAACAACCGGTACGGATAATTTTATATATCTCATTAAATCCACTTTTATATCCGCTTGTTTTAATAAACGCTTTAATAATAAGAAGACGGTCATAGCTAAACCAAGCACCATTATTCTGACGATTGCAAAATCCCCATCGTACTTGGTGAAAGTATCAAGTGTCCCTATGAAAAACACTGTTAACAACAAGAAATAAAAAACACTCATCCTTACCACTATCCAATGATGAATCAGATAAATTAACATCCAAATTAAGATAAAGAACAAGAACGTTCGGAAAGGATCGGTAATATGGAGCCAATCTGCACTTAGTATGGCTGTAAGATTTGTTTGAAAATCATTAAACAGAAAATCTATCCCTTCAGCAGAAAGGACAAAAACTTGTCCATACACAAAGACAATAAACCATATGATATAACTAAATTTAATGAGCGCTGAAATAACAAAGTGAATTTGAAATAAGCTGATTACAAGCGCCAGGGCTATAAATAACATGATCAATTGCAAAAAGCCGGTGTTCGTCAGCTCCATTACCGGCACAAGCCATTCTCGCAAAAGAAAGAATATCACAATATAGTAAATTGCCAATTCTATCAAACTAAACGTATTTTTCTTCACGGCTTCATCACCTCCGTGAATGCATTTTCAAATTGATCATCTGTAATATGAATTACTTTTACATTCCCCACACTCAATCGTTTTTCTATAACTTTTTCTTTCTGATCAGAAACAACAAAACAAACAATACCCCTTGCAAATTTGGAACTATTCACAAAAAAGTCCTTCAATTCTTTGGAAAGCTCTCCGGTGACAAGTACTAAAGTAGCAGAATTGATTAACCCCATTTCATTCCCAAGAATGGAATCAATCGACTGTTTTGAATCTGGTTCGATGACAGCTAAATGTTGCATTACTTTTTCTAGCCGACTTTGGGACTTTAGTTTTGGAAATATCTCCTTTTTTTCACCTGTTGATAAAAAAGAAATGTCACCATGATTTTTGATGACACTTTGCAGGATAGAAGCCGTTAAATCCACAGCATGTTCAAAATTCTTAGTTGAAGACTGTTCAATTGCAAGAAAGATATCCTGGGTTTGACGATCTTCAAATTCCTTCGTACGCAAGGTTTCATTTTTGGCAAAGGATTTCCAGTGTATCCATGAATACTTATCCCCAGATTGGTAATCTCTTATTCCCGTTACTAGTGATGTATCTTTTACCATCGAAAAAGGTGCGGCTACTCCACCATGTTCAAATTGCATTTGTAATGGTTTATATTTAATTGTTGATATTTTGGGCAAGATAACTAGCGATTTATTTTCTTCAACAACTTTTGTACGGATAGTCCATCCAAAAAAGTCTGTAAAGATAAATCGAATACCTTCGAATTGCATTTTACCTCGCTTCAAGTCGTCCAATTCATAGGACCATTCAAATTTGCGTTTCCATCCAACAAAGTAGATTTGATTGAAGCTTCCTTTAAATTTACTATCAATCCCAATTTCTTGAACAGTCATAAATATAAGCGGAATCCAAGTTGTATTCCGAAAGCTAACCGTTACTTTTGCAGAATCACCGCGATGAAGCTTAGAAGGCGTTATTTCTCGATGCACCTCTTCAATCTTAATGGGCGCAAAGGAAAAGAGAAGCGAGTAAAGTAAAAATGGTGTTAAAGAATAGAAAACAAACCAACTGACAAAACCGCCTTGAAACATCGCATAACTAAATGTGATAACTGCCAGCAAAAGAGTGGCTGTAAACCTTCCTCCACTGCGCAGGTAAGTTTTCAGCTTTTTCATTGCTCAGCATACCTTTTAATCGGAATAACAGATTTCTCTATGATTCGATTGACTATTCCTTCTGCAGTGATACCTTCATATCTCGCTTCAGGCTTTAAGATAATACGATGTCCAAATACAAATGGCGCTAAATACTGGACGTCATCCGGATTCACATAATCACGGTCCTGCATTTTTGCATAGGCTTTAGCCGCTCTCATTAAGGCAATAGAGGCACGTGGACTTACACCTAGATACACTTCACTTACATTCCTTGTTGCTCTTGCAAGTTGCACAATATAGCTCTTAACCGAATCTTCAATATATACATTCCTCACTTCCTCTTGAAGTTCTAAAAGCTCGTCTATAGAGATGACCGGCGATAAATGAACAATTGGTTCAGAATTGGAAGCACGACGTAATACTTCAACCTCTTCTTGTGCGGAAGGATAGCCCATTTTAATTTTTAGCAAAAAACGATCTAATTGTGCTTCAGGCAATGGATATGTACCTTCATATTCAATTGGATTTTGTGTTGCCATTACAAAAAACGGCTTTTTAATTTGCAATGTCTCTCCCTCTATCGTTACAGAAGCTTCTTCCATACTTTCTAGAAGAGCAGATTGTGTTTTAGGAGAGGTACGGTTAATTTCATCTGCCAAAATAATATTTCCGATAATCGGCCCTGGACGAAACTCAAACTGGAGCGTTTTCGGATTATATATGGAAACACCGATTACATCAGATGGAAGTAAATCCGGTGTAAATTGTATACGTTTAAATTCTGCGCTTACTGATTTTGCTAAAGCTTTTACCATCATTGTCTTTCCGACCCCTGGCACATCCTCAAGCAGAACATGTCCTCCTGATAGAAGTGCAACAACACTTAATTCTGCTACTTCACGCTTTCCTATCATTACTTTTTCTATATTTTTTATGATCGCTTCAACTTGTCTATGCATTATTAACATTCCTCCAAAATCTCCAACAATAGTCAGAATTTACACACATTATATATTAAGCATAAACGAAAAGTAGGTACGAATCCAATAATAGAACCGAATTATTTACCTAAATTTTTACAGGTTATCCATTATCTATTACCCACATCATTACATGCACAAAAAAAATGCCTCAATTATAAATTGAAGCATTTTTTTGCTATTAGATTGACGAACGGTAAGCATGAATACCGGTTACTTGTTTTCGTGCCGTTTCTATTTTCTCAGAATGCTTCAACAAGTGATTTTGCAACGATGCAATCGACATTGCATCAAACCGCAAACCATTAATGGCCATTCTTTTCAAATTTGTTTTCAGCACAACCTTTTTTGAAGAAGGACTCTTTTCTTTTTGTTTTTTTCTTTTCTGATTTCCATCTCCACCAGTATACTGATTCTGCTCCCCCTCTTGCATAACACGAAAAACCTGTTCATTCGAATGTAAATATTGCCTTGAATTTCGAAATATACTGCTTTGACTTGGTATCACTCGAGTAGTTCGCATTTGCTCTTACCTCTTTTCTCAAAGATTACAGCATTTAATAAACGTTAATTATTATTTCCAAAAATCATCGAAAATTGTAATCGGCAAGTGACGTTTATGTTGAGTTTTTAAATAGTGACCCTCGATAATTGCTCTAACTTCCTCTGTCACTTCTTTACCTTCCAAATAATCATCAACCGCTTCATATGTCACACCCAATGCCGTTTCATCAGGCAACGCTGGTCGATCTTCTTCTAAATCGGCTGTTGGTGTTTTCAAGTATAAGTGATCTGGACAGCCCAAGTGGACTAGAATTTGTTTGCCTTGTCTTTTATTCAAACGGAAAATAGGAGTTAAATCTACACCACCATCACCGTATTTCGTATAAAATCCCGATATTGCTTCTGCAGCATGGTCAGTCCCAACTACTACCCCATTTTTCATGGCCGCAATGGAATACTGAACCTTCATGCGTTCACGAGCTTTTTCATTCCCTTTTGCAAAATCACTTAAGCGAATGCCAGCTTCCTCTAAAGCAGCAACACTTGCATCTACCGCTTTTTTAATATTTACCTCAATTACTTCCGTTGGTTGAATAAAGGCAAGAGCATCTTGGCAATCCGCCTCATCCGCCTGCACTCCATAAGGTAAGCGAACGGCAATGGTTGAGTATTTTTCTTCTCCAAGCTCTTCGTTCAACTCATTTACAGCAATTTGAATCAGCTTTCCGGTTAAAGTAGAGTCTTGCCCACCACTTACTGCAATAACAAAACTTTTCATAAAGGAATGCTTGCTTGCGTATTCCTTTAAAAAGTTGACGGATTTGCGAACTTCTTCTTCGGGATTAATTTCAGGCAGAACCTTTAACTCTTCGATAATTTGTTTTTGCAAATCTTGCATGAACAGTCACTCCTTTACTGATTTTCAATATCATGAATCATATTGCGAACCTCTTCAATATTTCGCATTTTGTTATCCCAGCATTTTTTGCTTAGGTCAACCGGATACTCTTCAGGATTAAGTGAACGCTTATATTCATCCCATAATAGCTCTAAATTTTCAAATGCATATCGTTTCATTTCTTCAACCGAAGGACTTTCATAAATAACCTTTCCTCCATCTACTACTTTGACATGCAATTCCTTTGCATCAAAATTCGTTACAAATTTCGAGATAAAGGTATGCACAGGGTGGAACATTTTTATCCGTTCTTCATTTTGCGGATTCTCATCAGCCATCGCAATATAATCGCCTTCCGCTTTTCCATTTTCCCTATTAATAATCCGATATACCTTCTTTAACCCTGGTGTAGATACCTTCTCTGCATTCGCAGTAATTTTAATCGTATCTTCCATTTCACCGGATTCATTTTCAATGGAGACTAATTTATATACAGCACCTAACGCCGGTTGATCGTATGCAGTAATTAATTTTGTTCCAATTCCCCAAGAATCGACCTTTGCATCCTGAGCTTTTAAATTTAATATTGTGTACTCATCTAAATCATTCGATACAATGATTTTTGCATCTGTAAAACCTGCTTCATCTAGCATTCGTCTTGCTTCCTTAGATAGAAAAGAAATGTCTCCGCTATCCAATCGAATGCCGACAAAATTAATTTTATCTCCCAATTCTTTTGCTACACGAATCGCATTGGGTACACCAGATTTTAATGTATTATAAGTATCTACTAAAAATACGCAATCTTTATGTCGCTTTGCATAAGAATGGAATGCCTCATACTCATTTCGATACGCTTGCACCATAGCATGTGCATGTGTACCAGAAACAGGAATATTAAACAGCTTACCAGCACGAACATTTGAAGTAGAATCAAAACCGCCAATTATAGCAGCTCTCGATCCCCATATTGCCGCATCCATTTCCTGAGCTCTACGGGAACCAAATTCGGCTGCTACTTCATTTTTGATAATTTGTTTAATACGACTTGCTTTTGTAGCAATTAAAGTTTGGTAATTTACAATATTTAAAAGGGCCGTTTCTATTAACTGTGCTTCCACCAGAGGTGCTTCGATTCTTAAAAGCGGCTCATTTGCAAATACAAGTTCCCCTTCTTTCACAGAATAAACCGATCCGGTGAAATTAAGATCTTTTAAGTAATGAATAAAATCCTCTTTGTAACCCAGTTCTTTTGATAAGAATGCAATGTCACTTTCCGAAAAACGAAAATCTTTCAAGTATTGTAGAATTCTTTCCAATCCCGCAAATACAGCATATCCGTTCCCAAAAGGTAGCTTTCTAAAATATAATTCAAAAACAGCTTTTCGATTGTGGACGCCATCCGCCCAGTAGCTCTCCGCCATATTGATTTGATATAAATCCGTGTGTAAAGTTAAGCTATCGTCAGCAAAATTTGATTTCATATGATGCCCCTTCTTCCAGTTTCATAATTAGTCATAGTATACACTATTTAACAATAAACTAGATATTGATTTAACCCCCTTTCCTTAGCACCATATTAATTAATGTTAAATTTCATAACATTCCCATCTTAAAAGTTACCATTCTAGTATGCTATGCTACTCGAAAATTTTAGAATGTAACGCTTTTATATATTAATCCTCCTCCTTTTTGAAATCAAACCATTATAAATGTTACATTTCCTTACGTAAAATTTTAAAAAACTATTGAATTTTTGAAAAAATCATATTATTATGTTAGATATAGTGACACGAGGTAATTGAACTAAGAAGCCAATCAAGTAATTTTTTTAAAATTTCCATAGGATTCTTTTTTAACAATTACCTTTAAGGAAAGTCTTTCTTTTCTCCTATTGTCGATTCCTAGACTTGTTCCCCTTAGCAAGCTAGTGATCAATACCTTTTTGCTAACTCGTGCCCCCAAATCTTACGAGTTAGCTTTTTTTGTTTTTCGTTCTGGATAAACCCTATTTCATTCCAGCTCAATCCAGCGTTATAATATACTTAATTTTTACATATTAGGAGAAAAACATGAAAGAAACTTTCACTTCTGCTATTCACTTTGAAAATGTCAGTTATCAAGTGAATCAAATGTCCATTTTGGATAATATTAGCGGCACTTTTTATAAAGGGAAAATTACTACTCTTGTTGGACCATCCGGAGCCGGAAAAACAACACTTTTAAAAATGTGCAACGCCCTTATTTCTCCTACTTCTGGAGAGATTTTTATTGATTCAACTTCAATTCTTTCGATGGAACCTACAGCTCTTCGAAAAAATATCGGTATTGTTCTACAAAATGCACCGATTATTCGAGGTACAGTATTTGAAAACATTGCATTACCTTTTACATTACAGCAGAAAAAATTAACTGAAAATGAAGCAATTTTATTTTTAGAAGTTGCAGGAATTGACCATACTTTTTTATATCGTCAGGCAGAAGATTTATCGGGAGGCCAAAAGCAAAAACTATCAATCGCTCGGTCACTTGTAAATAAACCTAAAATTCTCCTTCTCGATGAAATTACGTCAGCTCTGGACCCTACTTCTGCAAGCGAAATCGAACAGCTCATTTTTAGAATCAACAAAGAATCACAAGTAACGATTATTTGGATTACACATAATATCGAACAAGCAAAAAGAATTGGCGACTTTACGTGGATTATGATGGAAGGTCAATTGTTAGAAAGTGGTAAAAGCAATATACTAAGTACTTCAAGGAACGAACAGGTTCAGCATTTTTTGAATGGAGTACATGCAAAATGACCTATACATCACTCTCCCTAACATTAATTTTCGTCCTGGTTCCATTCGCCTTATCAAAAGCATTAAAGCTCGAACTCGAAAAAGATACAATCATCGCCACTCTACGTTCCATTATTCAATTATTGGCTGTCGGTTATGTATTAAAGTTCGTTTTTGATGCCGAAAGCTTTGTCTATATGTTGTTAATGATTTCATTAATGATACTAGCTGCTACGTTAAATGCCCGAAAAAAAGGGAAAGCTATTAAGGGGATCACATGGAAAATTTCGATAACTCTTATTATCGTGGAGGCTATCACACAAGGGATTCTTTTAGGATTTGAAATTGTACCAGCTACAGCACAATACATCATTCCAATAAGCGGTATGTTAATCGGAAACTCAATGGTATTATCCATCCTTTTCTTAAACCGCTTTTCTGCAGAGATTGAATCTAGCCGCGATCAGATTGAACTAATTTTATCCCTTGGAGGAACACCAAAACAAGCCATCCACGGCCAACTAAAAAACGCAATTCGCGCGAGTATGATTCCTACAATAGAAAGCCAAAAAACAATCGGACTGGTACAATTGCCCGGAATGATGAGCGGTCAAATAATCGGTGGAGCAGATCCTGTACAAGCCGTACAATTCCAATTGCTAATTATTTTCGCATTACTGACTACTGCCGCTTTATCCAGTATTTTAATCGGATTATTAAGCTACCCAAGTTTATTTAATGAACGTATGCAATTGATAAAAAACACAACTTCTTAAATTAGAAAATTTGTACTTTTCCCAATTCAATATTATTATTTTTTTCTGTGATATAATAATTGCAAAAATAGAAATGAGGTACCAATTATGCCAGTATTACGTGATTTTTTTATTACTTTATCTGAGAACCAATTCTTAAATAGTGCCGCTCAAAAATATGGTTTAAAAATGGGTGCACAAAATGTAGTAGCAGGAACTAATATCCCAGAAGTAATCCAAAGCATGAAAGAATTGAATGCTCAAGGTATTTCTTGTACTGTTGATAACCTGGGTGAATTCGTTTACGAAAAATCAGAAGCGACAAAAGCAAAGGATAGAATCCTTGAAGTCATTGAAGCTATCCATGAAAACGATGTGGATGCTCACATCTCTCTTAAACCATCTCAACTTGGTTTAGATATCGACTACGATTTTTGTTACGATAATTTAATGGAAATCGTAGGAAAAGCGCACGAATATAAAATCCATGTCAACTTTGATATGGAAAATTATGATCGTCTTCAGCCGTCATTCGATTTGTTAGACCAAATTTCACAAGTGTACGACAATGTCGGTACAGTAATTCAAGCTTATTTCTTCAATGCTCAGGAAAATACTGAGAAGTATAAAAACTATCGTTTACGTATTGTAAAAGGTGCTTATAAAGAGCCGGCAGAAGTTGCTTACCAAGATAAAAACGATATCGATCTAAACTTCATCGAGTTAATTGAATATCATTTATTACATGGAAAATTCACATCAATCGCAACACATGACCACAATGTCATTAACCATGTAAAACAATTTGTAAAAGATAACAATATTCCTAATGATAAATTTGAATTCCAAATGCTTTACGGCTTCCGTAAAGAAATGCAATTAGATCTGGCTAAAGAAGGCTATAACTTCTGTACGTATGTCCCATTTGGGAATGACTGGTACGGCTACTTTATGCGCCGTTTAGCAGAACGCCCGCAAAACATTAACCTTGTAACAAAACAAGTTTTCACTAAGAAAACAAATACTGTTCTTGGGGTAGCTGCTGCTGCATTCGTTCTAGGTCGCCTTACAAAAAAATCAAAATAAAATTGCAACGAGGATGAGCCATTTTTGCAGCCATCCTAAAAGCACATAAAAAAGAGGCTGTTACGACAGCCTCTTTTTTTAATACACGAAATTCTCTTTATTTATTCCATCCTTTTTCTTTAAATCTTGATATGGCTTCAATTCGATTGCCCACACCCAGCTTATCTAAAATAGTGGATATATAATTCCGCACAGTACCTGCGGACAAAAAGAGCTCCGCTGCTATTTCTTTAGTCGTTTTTCCTTCAGCAACCAGCTCTAATACTTGGCTTTCTCTCTCTGTTAATGGGTTTTCACTATCGTCCTCATAAACAAAGTCCACAAGCTCCGGTGCATAAATCCGTCGCCCATCTTTGATCACTCTGATGGAATTCACCAATTCTTCAATCGGGCTATCCTTTAACAAGTAACCACGCACACCTGCTTTTCTTGCTCTTTCAAAGTAGCCAGGTCTAGCAAAAGTAGTCAAAATAATGATTTTACAAGATGAATTTTCCTGCAAGCTTTCCGCTGCATCAAGTCCTGTTTTCACAGGCATTTCTATATCCATAATACATATATCCGGCTTTAGTTCATTAACCAGTTCGACTGCCTCTTCACCGTTTTTAGCAATGCCGACTACTTCCATATCATCTTCCATATTAAGTAGTGATTTCATCGCACCAAGTAACATTCCTTGATCTTCAGCTATCACAATTCGAATCATGTCACACACTTCCTTTCTGATGTGTAATGGCAAGCGGAACACTGATTAACAGTTCAGTACCATTTTTACTTTCAATCTGAACAGAGCCGTTAATAAATTCTAAACGTTCTCTCATTCCTTTCAAACCGTTCCCAGCGATATTTAACTTTTCGTTAAACCCTCTACCATCATCGCAAACTGTAAGAAATACTTCATTTTCATTTTTTTCTATTCGTATGGCACATTTTTTTGCTTCGCTATGCTTTACGACATTTGTGATTGCTTCTTTTAAGCTCATACTTAATACACTTTCCACTAATACTGGCAGTTGTAAATCTACCTTTTCTCCTTGAATTTCAAATTCAATCTCAGCAGCTTGCAGTATTTGTTTTACTCTAGCTAACTCTTCTTGAATCTTCACCGCACGCATATCCGAAACCAGTTCTCGTACTTCCTTTAACGCGATACTCGCAGTATGACGAATATCCTTGATTTCTTGAATGGCTGCTTCTGGATTTTTTGTAACAAGTCGACTAGCTAAATCACTTTTCAAACCAATCATTGAAAGCTTTTGTCCTAATGTATCGTGTAAATCTCGGGCAATTCTTTGACGCTCTTCGTGAATGATTAATTCCGCGATACGTTCATTCGCCGTTTCAAGCTGTCCTTGCAACTTCTCTCTTTTATTTTTACTATATAATGTGAATGGTAAAAGTACGACACCTACAACCGTAACAATAATAAACGGCGTTTGGGAGAGAAATAATTCTAGATCAAGGAAATACCCTGCAACGAGTGAAATGATTGTAAAACCAATATGTAAGCCATACATTATGAAGAATCCTACTGTGTTTCTGAAATTCCCTATAAAGAAAGCCGTAAATAGAGATAAATAAACATAACCATACATCAAGGTCATCGCTATATTTAATACCATTTCAAAGCTAATCCACATGTACAACAAAGCACTTTTTGAATTAAAAGAAAAATAATGAGATAAAAAGAAAAGTAAAATTAATACAACACCTATCGTAATTTCAAGTAAAGATAATGAGCGGATAATGAAATAGAACGGCATAATACAAAAAATTACCCATACATAAATACTTATCCACGGATTTTTCGGTAAAATTGTATACCAGCTTTGCATAACCTTCCTCACACTTCTTGTATTTTCCGTTTTCATTAGACTGATTTTACATTAATGAAAACCACTTATTTATTAGTATAACAAAATCACGGTGTACCACTAAAGGCAACACCGTGATTTCTATTAAAAACATCCCAATGTACTTCTCGAAAAATCCCTTAAGCTTGAACAGATTTATTTTTAACTCGTAAAGATTGCTCTACATCTTTAAAAGAAATAAATTTTTTATTCTTCGCATCATAAAGCTTATAACGAATAGACTCGACACTAGTTTTTAATGTAATCGTTGTTGCTTGTTGCAGAGGAGGAATGGATTCATGTGCCGCTTCTAAGTTATAATTCGGTACACGTGGCGCTAAATGATGCACATGGTGGAAGCCTATGTTTCCTGTCACCCATTGCAGGATTTTCGGCAGCTTATAATAAGAGCTTCCTTCAACAGCCGCTTTTACATAATCCCATTCTGTTTCATATTCAAAATACGAATCTTCGTAAGTATGTTGAATATAAAATAACCAAATCCCTAATGCCCCAGACATAAACATCGTGATTCCATGTACAAGTAAAAAGGTTTGCCAGCCGGTTACAACAATTAAAGTGATACAAATTATCAGTAATGCTGCATTTGTAAAATACGTATTCATTCGTTCTTTATTTTTTGCATCACTACGATTCAGGCGATTTGCTACCAACACCAAATATAAAGGACCTAATCCAAACATCACAATTGGATTACGATATAAACGATAGCCAAATCGACCAAGTTTAGACTTTTTCAAATACTCATCAACCGTTAACATATCGATATCACCAATACCGCGTTTATCTAAATTAGAGCTAGAGGCATGGTGAATCATATGCTCTCTTTTCCATTTTTCATAAGGAAATGAAGTCAAGATTCCCGTAATATTCCCTATAATGGCATTTGCTTTTTTATTTTTAAAAAACGAGCCATGCGTACAATCATGGAAGATAATAAATGTCCGTACTACAAAACCCGAAGCAAGAATACTGCAGGCTACCGTATACCACGGAGAAAACTGTAATAGGTAATATCCAGCTCCCCAAATCACAAGAAGCGGAACGATCGTATTTATTATTTGTAAGATACTAATTTTCAACTGTGATTTTGCGAAAGGTGCTACGTCTTTCCGTAATTGTTTCGTCTTTTCAGCATCAGTCATAGCCAATTCCTATACCCTCTTTCTTCGTTTTGTTTCTAACTACATTATAAAAAAAGAAGGTTTGGCTTAGTAGGAGCAAACATCATGTTTATTTTATTACAAATGTCATATGACCAGCTACCAAATTTGGGCAACACTCTTAAAATTATTCTAAAATAATATCAAGCAGTTATGAAATACACCTTTTTACATAATTATTCTTCAAACTCTTCGGCTACTATTATTATTCATAAAAAAATGTGGAGAAAAAACATACCGTTTTTTCTCCACACTAATTCTACACATTAAAATATCTTGCATCTGGATGGGCAAAAACGATGGCTGATACACTTGCTTCTGGTTCCATCATAAAGCCTTCTGTTAGTTGAACACCGATTTGTTCTGGTTTAAGGAGTTTAAATAATTTTTCTTGATCCTCTAAGTTCGGACAAGCTGGGTAGCCGAATGAGAATCGTTGACCTTGGTACTTAGCTGCAAAACGCTCTCTCATGGAAAAGTCTGTAGCATCGGGGAAGCCCCACACATCACGAATCTCTTGATGAAGCCTTTCCGCAAAGCCTTCTGCAAGCTCCAAGGCAGTTGCTAATAAGGCATGGCTCTCCAAAAACTTACCATCATTTTTTAGTTGATCGGCAACACTTTTCACACCATGCCCTGCCGTAACAACCATTAGTGCAACATAATCCATTTCACCGCTTTCTACTGTTTTTAAGAAATCAGATAAGCATAGAAATGGTGCCTCTTTCTGCCTTGGGAAATGGAACCTTTCAATCTCTTGCTTAGTATCCAACGGGCTATAAATTACTACATCATCCCCATCAGCTTGTGCTGGGAAGAATTGATACATTCCAGAAGGTGACAATAAATCAGATCTCAAATATTCATTTACTAATTCATGTAACTCCGTAGCTCTTTTATCCTTTTCAGCCAAGAGCTTTTCGACGTTTCCTTTTAGTCCTAGATGGTGTCCAATGAGCGTTCTCATATTTACATAAGGATGCAAGTGGGCAACTGAATAATTTCGTTTAATATGCTGAACTAAATCTTTCGGAACAAGAACTGGAGCATCATTTACTGTTCTTACCGGTTTTTCAACAACTGGTTTTTGTGGTCGTGCAGCACGCTTTTCATCTGCTAAGAGCCTTTTTTCCTGAGAATCACGCAGCTCTTGGATTAGCACATCGCGCTCCGTTGGGTTCATTAAACGATTCGCATGATCCAGTCCTTGCATTGCATCCTTCGAATAAATAACAGGACCATCATATTGTGCAGCGATTTTCGTTTCAGTAAAACGTTTAGATAATGCAGCCCCACCAACTAGAATTGGTACGTCAATTCCCACTTCTTTAAAATCCTGTGCTGTAATGACCATCTGCTGTGCGGATTTCACAAGCAGTCCTGATAAACCTACAAAATCTGGTTGTTCCTTTCGAATCGCTTCAATTAAGTCTGCAGGCGTTACTTTGATACCCAGGTCCACTACTTTAAATCCGTTGTTACTCAAGATAATGTCCACAAGGTTTTTCCCAATATCATGAACATCCCCTTTAACGGTAGCTAGAACCACTTTCCCTTTCCCTGAACTTTCTTCATTTTTTTCCATATATTGTTCAAGATGGGCAACAGCTGCTTTCATAACCCCCGCACTTTGCAATACTTCTGCCACGATTAATTGATTGTCGTTAAACAAGCGTCCTACCTCAGCCATCCCAGCCATTAACGGTCCATTAATAATATCCAAAGGTGAATCAAAGATTTTTCTCGCTTCTTCTAAATCAGGGATTAAACCCTCTTTAGTACCTTCAA
This sequence comes from Lysinibacillus sp. SGAir0095, assembly GCF_005491425.1. NCBI lineage: Bacteria > Bacillati > Bacillota > Bacilli > Caryophanales > Bacillaceae > Lysinibacillus > Lysinibacillus sp. SGAir0095. Next base: position 3,675,259 of record NZ_CP028083.1, read on the forward strand.
TGATATAATAAGCTAGTCTTTCTTCTACTGTGTCCGGAATATTCTCGACAGACTTTTCTTTCTTTTTATCTCTATAAAAATCAGTAAACACAGCTAGTGTTTCATCATTCGTTTTAAATATTAAATCATTTGCCAATTTAATTTCCTCTTCAGGAATGGATGCATAACGCTCTAGCTTTTCTGTATTCACAATCGCATAGTCCAGTCCAGCCTGTGTACAATGATATAAATACACGGCATTTAACACTTCACGCCCGACTGGAGGTAAACCGAAGGAAACATTACTTACACCTAGTACAGTTAATGTATCGGGGTATTTTTCTTTAATCAAACGGATTCCTTCAATTGTTTCCTCCGCCGCACCAATATATTGTTCGTCACCAGTACCAACCGGGAAAACTAGCGGATCAAAAATAATATCTTCGGGAGCAAGTCCCCATTTCTCTGTTAACAACTGATATGACCTACTTGCAACCTCTAACTTTCTCTTACGGTCTACAGCCATCCCTTTTTCATCAATTGTACCGACCACAACAGATGCCCCAAATTTTTTCACGATTGGCATTACTGCATCAAATCGCTCTTCTCCATCTTCAAGGTTAATGGAATTAATAATCGCTTTACCTTGCGAATATTTTAGCGCTTCTTCAATTACTTTTTCATCGGTTGAATCGATAACTAGAGGCACTTTTACCTTCTTCACAACCTCTTGCATAAAATTCGTCATATCTTCTAATTCATCGCGATCCGGATTGGCTAAGCAAATATCAATTACATGTGCCCCATTTTTTACTTGAGCCCGTGCAATTTCTGCTGCTTCTTCAAATTTACCGTCAATGATTAGCTGCTTAAACTTACGAGAACCTATTACATTCGTGCGTTCTCCTATAAATAATGGACGCATGGAATCATCATATTGCAATGGTTCAATTCCAGACACGACATGCCCATGAGTGTTTGTCGGAATCGGTCTCGGTTCATAGCCTTCTACCGCCTCACGTATCGCCTTGATATGGGCTGGTGTTGTACCACAGCATCCGCCTACAATATTTAACCAGCCTTTTTCTGCAAAACCACGCAATTTGATGGACAAGGAATCAGGCGTTTCATGGTAATGTCCTTCTTCGTCAGGCAGACCAGCATTTGGGTAACAGCTTATGTAACTTGTAGATAATTCCGACAGAGACCGAATATGATCCGTCATAAATTCTGGCCCAGTTGCACAGTTTAAACCAATTGATATCGGTTTAATATGTTCAATCGAAATATAGAACGCATCAATTGTTTGACCTGCTAGAGTTGTTCCCATTGGCTCAATCGTGGCAGAAAGCATGATTGGAAGTTGCTTTCCCGTTTCTTGGAAGGCACGATTTACAGCTAGGGACGCAGCTTTTACATTCAACATATCCTGACTCGTCTCAAGTAAAAGAAGATGTGCCCCCGCTTCTATTAATGCTTTTGCTTGCACATAGAAGTTTTCAGAAAGCTCATCAAATGTTATGCCTCCCGTAACAGATAAGGTTTTTGTCGTAGGCCCAATTGCTCCTGCAACGAACCTTGGCCACTCATCCGTGGAGTATTCTTGTACTGCAGCTAACGCTAGCTCCACTGCACGTTTATTAATTTCTTCGGCTTTTGACCCTAGTCCATATTCATTTAATACTAACGGCGTTGCCCCGAATGTATTGGTACAAATAATATCTGCTCCAGCTTCCAGATAGGCACGATGAATTTTGGATAAAACATCTGGACGGGTTAATAATAAATTTTCATTGCACCCCTCTAACTCTTCTCCACCAAAATCCTCAGCCGTTAGATTTTCCTGCTGCAGCATCGTCCCCATTGCACCATCGATAATTAATATCCTCTTTTGTAATTGTTCTTCTATCCGATGGTTATACATTCGCTTTGACCCCTTTGTTTTGCTCATCAAGTTGATTGATATATTGCATTAATTGTATTGTCATTTCGTATCTAATAAATGGTGTGATTAAATAAATTCCGTTAAAATACTTTGCCGCTGTATCAAGTAGCTCTTTTGCAATTGCAATCCCTTCAGCTGCCTCTTTTACTTTGTCTCCATCACAAGCCTTCATTCTTTCTAATACTTCCTCAGAAAGTTTAATACCCGGCACTTCATGATGTAAGAACTCCGCACTACGGTAGCTCGTTAAAGGCATAATCCCTATATAGATCGGTGCTGAAAGGTGTTTCGTCGCTTCATAAATTTCTTCGATTTTTTCTATTGTATAAACCGGTTGAGAAATAAAATAATCTGCTCCATGCTCAATTTTCTTTTCTAGTCGTGCAACTGCTCGATCAAGTACCCGAACATTTGGATTGAAGGCAGCAGCGACAGAGAAGTTTGCTTTTTTGCGCAACGGTTTACCAGAGAAAGAGATTCCTTCATTTAATTGTTTAATTAACGAGATCAGCTCCATGGAAGACACATCATAAACACTTGTCGCACCCGGAAAATCCCCTACTTTTGTTGGGTCTCCAGTGACAGCTAAAATATCGTGAAAACCAAGTGCGTTTAACCCCATTAAGTGTGATTGTAAACCGATTAGATTCCGATCACGGCATGTTATATGCGGCATTACACGGATTCCATGCTGCAGCTTCAAAATAGAGCCCATCGCGATATTACTGATCCGAGGAGATGCTAATGAATTATCCGCCATCATAATAATGTCGGCACCTTCGCTATAAAGTAATTTTGCACCTTCCACGAAAGCTTCAATCTCTAAATGTCTTGGTGTATCCAGCTCAACAATGACAGAACGTTCCCGTTTTACCTTCTCATGAAGTGGCTCCAAAATACTCGGTTCCGCCTCTTGGATGAAGATTTCTTTTTGTACTACTGCATCCTTCACTTTAATAGGATCTAAACTCTTCAGAAGCTTTTTTGCTGCTTCAATATGCTTTGGAGTTGTACCACAGCATCCACCAATTAGTCGAACACCTTGATTTCTAAGCCTTACAGCTGCTCTTGCAAAATAATCTATTTCTGATTCATAAATAACTCGCCCCTCTTCGATATCTAGCAAAGACGCATTCGGGTAAGCAGATAAAAATGCTTTGTCCGGTAGTTCTACCCCTTCAAAAGCTTGAATGGTATGATGAGGGCCTAAGCGACAATTGACTCCAACAATATCTGCCCCAAGGTCTTGCAGCACTTTAAGAGCATCATTTAGATTCATCCCATTTACCAAAATTCCAGGTTCATGCATCGATACTTGTGCAATGATTGGTAACGATGTTTCCTTACGAAGCAATTTAATCGTTTCTGATAATTCTTCAAAATCATAATAGGTTTCAAGCAACAGTCCATCTACCTTGCCCTCAATTAAGATTTTCGCTTGTTCTTTGATTGCTGCTAGTATTTCTTCAAGTGTTACATCACTTTTACGAACACCACGTATTGCCCCAATCGACCCAAGGATAAATTGGTTCCCTGTCCCTACTGCATTTTTGGCAATGGAAAGTGCTGCCTCATTAATTTCTATCACTTTATCTTCCAAACCATAGCGTGCAAGTTTAATAGCATTTGCTCCGTATGTATTTGTTTGAATAACATCCGCTCCAGCCGTGATATATTCATGATGGATTTTTTCAATCAAATCCGGTCTTATTATATTCATTTCTTCATGGCAATTATCTAAGCCATATGCATACAACAAAGTCCCCATCGCTCCATCAGCTGTTAATACCTTTGACTTTAACGCTTCCAGTAGTCCCATACCGCACACCCCTTATAAATTCAAAAATTTCAGTTTCTTTCATCTGTGAAAATCTAAATTTTTCTCCAATATAAAAAGCCTTCTTACGAGAAGAAGGCTTGAGTCATCATTTTTTGATATCCTTCTCATCTTCCGACTTACGCCAGCTGGATTTAGCACCTTACTTTTAAGTTGGTTGCTGAAGCTTCATCGGGCCAGTCCCTCTGCTTCTCTTGATAAGAGTCTTATTTAGTTTTTAATATGTTAAATCGTATCATATCTTTAAATAACCTTTTCGTCAATATGTTTTCTGATTTTTGAGAAATTACTTCACTTTTGTATTGAGGCTAAACTACCGAGAACTTTATCAGCTGTATGTTTGCCATTTTCAATACAAGCCCCGATTCCTACACCAAAATAAGAGCATCCTGCAATATAGAGATTTGGATAATTTGAATCCAGGTCGACTAATAAAGAGTCCAAAGCTTCCTTATGAGCTAAATCATATTTCGGCATCTTCTCTATCCATTTCGCTAAATTCACTACTATCGGTATCTCTTCTATATTTAGACTTAGCTTCACATCCTCCAATGCAACCCTCGTCAATTCCTCATCTGACATAGCCGCTAGCTCTTCATATCTCGGATTCGTATTCTTGTAGAATAATCTTACAAGCAAATTACCATCTTCAGAAGTGTGCTTCCATTTCCGGCTTGTCCAAGTAGATGCATTACAAACTAGATCACTATTATGCGAAACGATAAACCCTGTCCCGTCCGCAGGTAAAATAGAATCAGGAAGGTCGAAGCCTAAATATATTGTCAAAGCTGATGCATTCGTAAACTTACTTAAGTTCGCATCCATTTCTTCATCATTTAAAACACTTCGAACAACGTTATTCGGAACTGCTAGTACAACCACATCCGCTTGAACAATCTCTCCATTGGAGAAGCTCACTTCGTAAAGAGTACCCGTTTTCTTCACACTCGTTGTCTCGGTATTTTTATAGTATTCGACTTCTGGAAGAAGCTCCTCTAAACGATTGATTAGAGACGAGAGTCCGTTTTTGAAGGAAATAAATTTTTTATTTGCTGCCTTTTCGAATTGTTCTTTATTCGCTTCAAAGCCCTTCATGATGCTACCGTACTTATTTTTATAATCCACTAAATAAGGTAAAGTCGAAGCTAAAGATAACTGATATAAATCACCAGAATAAACACCAGCAAGGACTGGTGCAATTTGTTTTTCAACAATCTCTTTTCCTAAGAAGAACTCTAAAAAGTCACCAATCGAACTTTCTTTTGTAAATCGATCATTAGGGATTTCAGCATCCATTAGTACACGCTGCTTACCTTCATGTGAAATCAAAGTGCTAGCTAGTAATGATTCCATACTCATTGGAATGCCAAAAGTAGACCCTGCAGGAATTGCATGTAATTCATTATTTGTGTGAATATACGAAATTCCTGTTTCGTTATAAACTAATTCCGATTCAAACTTGAGTTCTTTGACTAGTTCAAGAACATTTGGGTGTCGTGCCACAATCGAATCTGCACCAGTCTCCATGATGAAGCCTGATTCATGCATAGTATGCATTTTGCCACCTAAATACTCATTCTTTTCTGCTAGTATGAAACGAATGGGCTCGTCACTTGGTGCTTGACGCTTTAAATAATGTAATGTGCATAGCCCAGTTATTCCTCCACCAACAACTACTACTGTTTTCATAATGACACTCCTAACCGTACATTCTCTCTGCCTCTCTAGTATAAACGTTTTTTTATTAAAGTACTGTGCGTTCTATTACAAAATTAGTACATCCGTAAAATAGAAAGAGGACATTCCTTTTAAAGGAATCTCCATGTTTAATTCTTATTTATATAGTAATTAATCAAATGGCTGCATCTGATGCATCGCTGCGTTACGCCACTTAGCTGCTTCTTTTCGATTTTTTGGAACGTCAATTCCTAATTCATAGATGCTGGCAATGTTAAGTTTTGCTTGGTAATCACCCAATAACGCCGCTCTTTTATAATAATAGAGCGCTTTTTTCCCATTTCGGGGTACCCCTAAAGCATTTTCATATAAAAAACCTAAATTATAAATCGAATCAATGTGGTGCGTTTCAGCTGCTTTTTCAAACCATTTTAAGGCGAACTCGATATTCTTCTCCTGTCCTAGCAGACCATCTAAATAAACCGTACCAACCCGATACTGTGCATCTTCATAGCCCCCGTTTGCTGATTTTAAGTAATGGTGAAAGGCTCTTACTTCTTCCGGTTCCATGCCAATTCCTTGTTCATACATAATACCTAGGGTAAACATTGCTTCCACAACATCTTGTGAAGCAGCAATTTCAAACCAATTTAAAGCTTCCTTTGCATTAACCTCTACACCTTCACCATTTAGGTACATATCTGCTAAATTATTGGCACTATCAGCATGCCCCATTTCAGCTGCCCTTTTATAATACGAAAAGGCCTTTTCATAGCTTTCTTCAATACCTAGCCCTTCAAAATAACAATTTCCAAGTTCATACATAGCTTTTTTATTTTCTAAAAGTGCTGCTTCCTTCAACCAATGCACCGAATCACTGTATTTATCCATCATTCGATAAATAAAGGCAATTTCAAGCATCGCATTGCTGTCACCATCTAAAGAACGGTTAAATAAATTTAATGCTTCTTCAATTTGTTCAGGATGAAATATTTCTATATGGTCATGTAATAATTTTTCGAATAATTCACGGTCATAAAGCATTGGTCTCTTCACCTTTTACAATGTTTTTTGTAAGATTGCAATTGATTATTTTTCTTTAAAATACTCTACTAAATATTCTTTAAATTGAATTGCAGCAGGGGACAAGTAACGGCCACCCGCCCACGAAACTCCAATCTTCCGCTCACAAATTGGTTCGCTTACTCGAATTTTACAAACGTTATATTCATTTAACCCTTTAATATTTGGAATGAGAGAAACACCTAAACCTGCCCCAACGAATCCGGCAACTGTATGCATTTCTTCTCCTGAGAAAGTAATATTAGTAGTAATTCCAGCCTCTTCAAATAATTTATCTACAATTTGACGCAGCGCATTTCCTCGTTTTATTGAAATAAAAGGTTCATCCTTTATTTCCTCTAATTTGATTGTTTCTCGATTGGCAAAACGATGATTTTTCGGAACAATAACAAATAGTTCCTCGCTCCATAAGTCAATCCATTCAATGTTTATTGTTTTTGACTTAATACGCTGAGATAAACATAGATCAACCTGTCCTTCTTCTAGCCATTTTAAGAGGTTATAAGACGCTGCTTGAGTTAAGGTAAATTTCATATTTGGATATTTATCAGGAACATGGGCCATCAATTCAGGGACTACTTCCATCCCAAGAGTATGAATGAAACCAAAAGCCACATCTCCGTATCCAGGCATTACAAGACTGCTAATCTCAACTTTTGCTTTTTCATATTCATGTAAAATTGTATCCACACTTGTTAAAAAGAGTTTGCCGTATCGGTTTAAACTAATTGAACGACCTTGCCTATCAAATAAAGGGACACCAATCTCTTGTTCAATATTGGAAATCGATTTACTTAGGGCTGGTTGTGAAATATTTAATTGCTCTGCTGCATGTGTCATATGCTGCATTTCTGCAACGATTTTAAAATACTCAAGCTGCTGAAGTTCCATTTTATACCTCTCTTCAATTGATAACTATTTGGAATGATAATGATAAAAACAATAAATTGTACTTATGTATTGTTAACACTATAATAAGCTTAGACATTAAGTTTGCATATCAAATTTAAATAAAAAAAACAATAGTTTATATAAAAAGTTCGAATGTTTGTCACAACTAAAATAAAAGGAGCCAATTTAAAATGAAGATCATTCCTCCAAAACCATTTATGATTGAGAAAGGTAATCGTGCCGTTCTTTTACTTCATGGTTTTACTGGAAATACAAACGATGTTAAACGTTTAGGTAGATATTTAGCAGAACGTAACTATACAGTACATGCACCATTATATAAAGGTCATGGTGGTGACCCAGTGACACTTATTCAAACGAATCCTATTGAATGGTGGAACAGTGTACTCGAAGGTTATGATGAGCTAAAAAATAAAGGTTATGATGAAATCGCAGTTGCAGGTGTGTCACTTGGTGGTATTTTTTCTTTAAAGCTTGGTGAAGAACGTCCTACAAAAGCAATTGTTGCAATGTCCGCTCCTGCATTAGCAAAAAGTATCGATAGCTTGCAAGAACGTATCACCGACTATACGATTAAGTATAAAAAATTAGCCGGTACATTTGATGAACAATCTGATCAGCCTCAAGAAATAGCTGAAAAATACCGTATGCCTACTCTAGAATTTTTACAAGGCATGATCAATGAAACGAGCGAAAAGCTAGAAACAATTCAAACACCTGTTCACATTTTACGTGGACTACGTGACGATGAGTATTACTGCGAAAGTGCAGATTTAATATATAATTCCGTAAAATCTCGCATCAAGTCTGTTAAAAGCTTTATCAACTCTGGTCATATTTTAACATTAGATCAGGAAAAAGAGCTTGTTTTTGAAGAAATCTATCGTTTCTTCGAAGGACTTAAATGGAATGACGAGAATATGAAAATTTCTCAAATATCTTGATATAAAATTTGAGAAACCTGGTTATATTAATAACGTATCCCCTAGCAAATTTTTGTGGTAACCCAAAACCGCAAATTCCCCAATTTGCTATAAAATTTATGTCCAAGTGACATACATCCCTTTAAAACAAGCTACGTTTAAGATTCCCCGTCTTAAACAATGTAGCTTGTTTTTTTATTCCTATATACATAGGTATTCTTCTTTTAAAAAGCACCTAAATTCAATGATTGTATTACTTAGCTTATGTTCCATCTACATCGATTTTCCCATAAACACCTCCCCCTCCAACTGTAATCCCTAATTTACCCGTTCTTGCTAAATGAATCATATTTGCTAATTTTTCAGGAATCACTGCTGCTAACTCATTAATGGAGGCTTCGTGCAATATATTCATTTCCGTCCCGAAGTTATCCAACAGTTTCGATATTGTTTTCGGACCAATTCCTGGTATAAAGTCGAGCGGAACTTGATGGATATAGGGCGGTCTTTCTACTTCTGCTAAAGGGGCACTTGATAATTCAGCAATTCTCTTGGAAACACCTTTTATCAAATGGTTTTTACCGCAAAAAGGACATCTGGTGTGCCCTTCTTCAGTTATTCGTTCTCCACAATCAGCACAGACTGATTCATGATATTTTCCGAGAAGTGGATTTAAGCCGTAATTTGTGACAATTGATCGCCCATCCTTTTGATGGAGCGCTTTTTTTAATTCTTCAAAACTGGCATCCGCTAATCGAATTTTTTGATATTCACGAGCAAGCTTTCCCAGTGAATGGGCGTCTGAATTCGTTACAAAGGTATAAGGGGCTAGCTCACTCATCCTCTCCACCATATACGTATCCGAACTCAAGCCGAGCTCTATAGCATCAATTAAGTTTGCATCAAATACTTCATTTAAGCTTTTCTTTACACCCTTCCCGTAAAGACTTTTAAATGGTGTGAACACATGTGCAGGGATGAATAGTCCACCTAATTCATATACCTTTCGCTGCAACGTCCGCCCATCGCAATAGATTCGCTGAGAGCTCAAATGAATATTTTTTTGCAGTGTACTCATCCACATGGAAAACGCCCGCATCTTCTCTATGGATGGAAAGTAAGCAAGAATATGAATGGGGCCATGGCAATTCTCATCATAGATTTCGATTTCTGCACCGGGAATCAACGTTGTTTTATCGTATCGCACACCGCCTTTTGATAGTTCTTTTGCTTTTCCTTCTCCTATGAGTTGCTCCAACTCTTCAATTACTTCTGGCGAATGACAGTCTATGATACCGACTAAATCTAACCCCTTTCTAGAGGTTGCTGTTTCCAATATATTCTTTAATGTCATATTTTTGCTTCCTGTAATCTTAACCGCTCTTCCCTTTTCAGTTCGGCCAATATGTATATGTAAATCGGCGTAAAATTCCTTTAGCACTATGAACACATCCTTACAATTCTTTATACAAAGAGAATACCCTAATCCAAACACTTTGTTTCAAACATTGCACATTATTTACCTTTAAAGGATGATCATGAAAAGCATCAACTTAAGGTTTATGTCTTTTTTGTAAATTTTAAATCGCACCTAACATTTCGTAGCATAATTGTGTTAATTTAAATTTTGTATGCAAATTTTCACTTATCGTAAGCATTATAAAATTTTGTCTATTTTACAACAACGGAGGCATCCAGTGAAAACCATCAAAGCTAAACTAATTACAATATTACTTTCTTTATCTATCATTCCCTTAATCTTAATAACTACAATTATTTTCTTCGTGACTAATCAGGGTTTTTCTAACTTAACAGAAAGTCAGCAAAATAAGATGATCCATAATGTTCAAAGTGAATTAGATCATGTCTCTAGAGATTTGTTAAAAATCACAAATTCTTACTCACGAAACGAACAAATTATCTCGAGTTTTCAATCTGGAAGTCGAGATAATTTGTTAAGCACTGTAGATGAAATTTTTCCACGTTTACAGGAAGAACATCAATTATCAGTATTCGAATTTGGTGATACTAATGGGATTGTACTTTTGAGAGGACATAATCCCGAAAAATACGGTGATGACAAAAGCGATATACAAGCTATACAAGAAGCCTTAAATGGAGAATCAATTGCCGGCTTTGAAGTAGGTCAAAGCGGTCTTTCCGTTAGAGCATTTGCCCCCTTATCGGTAGGTGAAAAAGTAGTTGGTACTCTACAAACAAGTGTTGAAAGTACATTCCTAGAAGAATTAAGTGAACAACTGGAAGGCGTGACTATTAATTTATACGACAAGGAAGGGACTACAATTTATTCTTCCAGCCCAGCAAATCCTGATTCACCACTTTCAAAAGACACGCTTGCTCAAATAATGAACGGTGAGATGCCTACTATAGAAGTGAAGGAAACAATGGAAACTATTCTTCCTATGAACGATCCAACTGGAAACCAAATCATCGGTGGCATTGGCGTAAAGCAAGACGTTTCAATCATACAGCAAATTCAAAACAAACTTTTACTCATTGCTAGCATCATATTGTTAGGAACCGTCATCATTGTTCTGATTATCGCTATCTCCTTTAGTCGTTCGTTTTCTAAACCAATTGTTCACCTTTCAAAGTCATTAGAAGAGCTTTCAAATGGTAATTTAAATATCGAAACGGCAGAAAGTCCTAGAAAAGACGAGCTTGGTCACTTATTAAATGCAATGCATGTCATGAAAAGTAAACTCTATGAAACAATGCAAAAGGTATCTCAGTCCGCCCTTCATGTTGCGACACAAAGTGCTGACCTTAAAGAAGCTACAGACGAAATACAAGCGGGTTCACTACAGATTTCATCTACAATGACTGAAATCTCATTTGGTTCAGAAAGCCAGGCGAGTAATATAACTGACTTAGCTTCAAATACAACAGATTTCTCTGTGGGCATTCAAGATACACGCCAGAAAGGTTATGAAGTAAATGATTCTTCAAAAGAAGTTCTTCAATTAACTATTGATGGGAAAGAAAAGATGCAGCTTTCAGATGAGCAAATGATAAAAATTGATCAGGTGATGAAAGAAGCCGTTCTTAAAATGAATAGTCTGGAGATCCAGACAAAGGAAATTTCAAAGTTAGTCTTAATAATAGAAGAAATCGCTAGTCAAACAAATCTCTTAGCATTGAATGCAGCAATAGAAGCTGCTCGAGCTGGTGAACAAGGTAAAGGCTTTGCAGTAGTTGCAGAGGAGGTAAGAAAACTGGCTGAACAGGTTTCAAATTCGGTTACAGACATTACGAAGATTGTCGCTACTATTCAGGATGAAACACATCTTGTTGAATTATCACTTAAGAATGGCTATAAAGAAGTTCAACAAGGCTCTTCACTAATCCAGTCTACCGGGGAAACATTTAATCACATCTATGTGTCAATCTCTACTATGGCAGAGAATATAAACAATATCACGAATCATTTAGATGACAATGTAAATCGTACAAACCAAATGCACGATTTCATTGAACAAATCGCCTCTGTTTCTGAGGAAACCGCTGCCGCAGTAGAACAAACGGCTGCAACAACACAAGAATTTAATAGCTCCATTGAAGGGATTTCTAAAAATACTGAACAGCTTTCCTCACTTGCAGATGATTTAAAAGTTTTAGTTCAACACTTTAAACTATAAAACCTTACACCTTTAAGTTAGCTTCATAGCTAGTTTAAAGGTGTTTTTTTGTTCAATAGCAGCAATATATATTAGACGCATGGTTTTTTTTCTACTATAATATCAACATATTAAATTTTCTAAATATTCAATTTTATAGGAGGTTACCTATGCCAAAATTTGCACATGTATTTCAAGGAACTGCATTTTCTAGCAAGAGTTTTTCAGAGGTTACTATATTAAAAGATTATTTATATTGTATTAATCAAAATGGTATTATTGAGAAATTGATATCTCCCGAAGATAAGCAGTATGAAGCTTTACTCAATGAATATGAAGGTAAAGAGAATTTTCACCGATTATCAGAAGGCGAATATGTATTGCCTGGATTTATAGATCTCCATGTACATGCCGCACAATGGGCTCAATCTGGTACTGCCCTCGACCTTCCGCTAGAAGAATGGTTAAATGCATATACCTTCCCTGTCGAAGCTAAGTTTTCAAATCTCGATTTTGCACAATCCGTCTATGAAGATTTAGTTAAAACACTACTCGCTAACGGAACTACGACCGTACTTTATTTCGCCACTGTACATAAAGAAGCCAGTCTATTATTAGCTAAAATCTGCGCCGACCTCGGACAACGTGGTCTTGTAGGAAAAGTAGTCATGGATAACGTCGAACAGTGCCCGGACTATTACCGTGACGCCAATACTGAAATAGCCCTTAAAGAAACAGAGGAATTTATTATCGAGGTACAACAATTAAACAAGCAAACAAAGCAAGGGATTTTTCCGGTTGTTACACCTCGCTTTATACCAAGCTGTACGGACGAGGCTTTAAAAGGGTTAGGTGAACTAGCAGCTAAATATAATACGCATATTCAGTCCCATTGTAGTGAAAGTGATTGGCAGCATGACTATGTGAAAGATCGTTTTAAGAAACATGATGCTTTTGCTTTAAATGATTTTGGATTACTGCAAGAAAAATCCATCATGGCCCACTGTAACTTTATAGCCGATGAGGACGCAAAACTTTTTGCAGCGACAGGCACAGCAGCTGCCCATTGTCCCATTTCAAATGTCTTTTTCTCAAATGGTGTGTTTCCTGCCAAGCATATCCATGAACAAGGGGTGGATATCGGCTTAGGTACAGATGTCTCTGGAGGCTTCTCTCCTAGTCTTTTTGATAACCTCAGACAAGCTGTAATCGCTTCAAGAATGCTAGAGGAAGGTGTAGATACAACGGTGTCTGGCGACAAAAGAGGTGTCTCTTCTTCCCGTCTAACTACAAGTGAAGCATTCTACTTTGCTACAGCTGGCGGCGGAGAATCCTTAAGCCTACCCATCGGTAAAATTGAAGAAAATTACGCTTGGGACATACAAATCATAAATACAACTCTTCCCACAGCAAAACTCCCTATATTTAACGATCCATTAGAAGATGTATTTCAAAAAATCCTGTATCTTGCCCGACCAGAAAACATTCAAGAAGTGTGGGTTCAAGGGGAACAAGTACATCGGAGATAGAGTTGGAGCGAATTTAAAAGGAGCAGTCTCAATTACAGAGACCACTCCTTTCAACTTTTAAATAACCTCAATAAATAGTAGAACCCAACCCGCTAAGAATAACAGACCACCGATGGGTGTAATGGCTCCTAATTTTTTTACGCCTGTTACAGATAAGACATATAAACTACCAGAAAAGAACACAACACCTGCAAACATTAAATACCCAGCCCAAGATAATAAGCTTGAAGTTCCTAATAACACATCATTTGAAAGAATACCTAGAAGAATTAATCCTAATGCATGGTACATTTGATATTGAACTGCTGTATTCCAAATTTGTTCAAAGCGTGGCTCAGGAAACTTATCCTTTAAAGCATGTGCCCCGAAAGCACCAAGTACTACACCTAAAAAGGCTAATATTGCTCCAATTACTAATAAGACGTTCATATATAAACGCTCCTTTTATGTATTTATCAATTTTACTATATAGTTTTCTATGCTCCGATGACAATAAAAAACCATATATACTCTATTTTATATTAGAATATATACGGCAATTTCTTATTTTGTGAATCTGTATGTTTTAGTATCACCATTTTCGAACTTCACTTCTAGTTCAAATTCTGTGTAGTTCTCGTCTAAACCAAAGGCTGTCATCACTTGATTTAAAACCTCTTGATCCTCGGTATTCTCATCAAAAGTTAACTGTTCCAGATATTGGGCAAAATGATTGTAAGCCTCATCACCAGAAGTATCGATACGATTAACTTCGTCTTCAAATTCTGCCGCTATACCATTTTGGTTACTCGTATATTCAGCATTGTAGGAAACATCATTTGCATATTCCACATCTAAATCAAAATGAGTGAAATTGTAAGCTGTATCCTCTTGTTGATTTCCCTCACTTTGACCATTTGTTTGTTCTTCATTTTCGGTAGTCATTTCATTAGTTGGTTCAGGATTTGTCACTAATTCATCTTGATCTACATCATCATCGCCACAACCAACTAGAACTCCTAATAACAATGAACTTGTTAATATTAATTTTAATTTCATGTACACATTTCCCCCTTTTTTTATATGTATATTTTCCCCTTAAAATAAATAATTTATCCATTTCCTAACCAAAATATAAAAATGTACTATAATCTAAATCCAATTATGCTATTTACAACCTTAATAGTTTAAGTTAAACTAATTTCAATTCAATAATTCAACGCGTTGAAGCGCTAAATCTTTTTATCTATTCATAATTTTTATACATACACAGTAGAAAACTATAATTATTAGAAAGAGGCTCATGCATATGAAAGACTTCTTCAGTAAACTCCTAAATGGGATGAGTATCGCCATCGTTTGCGCTCTTATTCCCAATGCTTTGCTTGGTGAAATATTAAAGTTGATTATTCCTTCTGTTCCATCACTTCAGCATCTATTCGATGCCACTGTTATTGTTATGAGTATGCTACCTCTCTTAACGGGTATTTTGGTAGGAATGCAATTTAAATTAACTCAGATTCAAACAGCAAGTGTCGGCATTGCCACTGTCATTGGAAGTGGAGCCATTATAAAAACTGCTGAAGGATTATTTACCTTAAACGGTATTGGTGTAACCCTTAACTCGGGTTTAACCGCTGCTCTTGCGGTACTTTTCGTAAAGCTTGTTGGCGAAAGGTTAAAAGAGTACTCCATTCTTTTGATTCCGATGTTATCAGTAGTGATTCCAGGCATGATTGGGTACATGATCTTACCTTATGTGAAAACAAGTGCTGGATTGATTGGTGAAGGAGTTGCTTACTTAACAGGTTTACAGCCTGTCTTAATGGGGGCACTACTTGCCGTGATTTTTGGTGTTGTTATCATTTCGCCGATTTCTACAGTTGGTATCGCAACTGTCATTATGCTTTCGGGTATTGGATCTGGAGCTGCAAATTTAGGTATTGTTGCAGTTGGTATGGGATTATTCTTAGCTAGCCTAAAAGCAAATTCATTAGGTACAGCCTTAGCTCATGTATTAGGGTCACCTAAAATTCAAATGCGAAACTTCTTTATGAAGCCAACTATCGCTATTCCAATGTTAATATCTGCTGCTATACTCGGCGGACTTGCTGGCGTATTCAATGTTCAAGGAACACCTTATAGTGCAGGATTTGGTTTATCCGGCTTAGTGGGCCCATTAAATTATATCAATTTGGCTGAAGGTGGCTGGACTAGCTCGAACATCGCCATCATGTTGAGCATGTTCTTTGTCCTCCCACTCATCCTAAACCTATTCTTTATTTATATATTTAAAAAGAAACTGAAGCTAGTGAAGGATGAAGATTATAAGTTAGATTTTGAATGATATGAAAAACACAACTTGAGCCTAATAATGGTCGAGTTGTGTTTTTTTCTACATATTTATTTTATTAACAGAAAGTGCTTAGATGGCTCACTTAAGTGCGTTTTTATTTACCGCTTAGAACTTAAGCTTCTTTTTTCTCTGCTGTTGTCTTTCTCTTTCTTGTAGTAGTTTTCTTTTTAGTAGTTGATGTTTTATCAAGAGACGCTTGTAGGGCTGCCATCAAATCAGTCATATCAGATGGAACAACCGTCTCTTTTTCACTTACTGTAACTGTTAGCTCCCCATTTTTCTTCTGCTCAATTAGTTCAAGCAGTGCTGTTCGATAATCGTCCTGATACTTATCGGGCTCAAATTTTGCCGATAATTGGTCAATAAGCATCAATGCCGTATCAAGCTCTTTTTCAGTAATTTTTTCATCACTCGGAATGTTAGGAACCTCTTCTGTACTACGCACCTCATCAGGAAAATGAATGGTTTCCATTACTAAAGTTTCTCCATAGACACGTACAATAGCTAGCTGCTCCTTTGAACGAATTGTAATTTTGGCGACACCAATTTTCCCTGAATCGCTTAACGCCTTCCGTAAAAGTGCGTATGCCTTCCCTCCTCCAGTATCTGGAGCAAGAAAATAACTGCGCTCAAAATAGATTGGATCAATTTCTTCCAGCTTTACAAACTCGATGATTTCTACTGCTTTGTCTTCATTTTCCTTGCGCAGTTTTTCGAGCTCTTCATCATCTAACACAACAAATTTATTTTTCGAGTATTCATAGGCTTTTACTATATCTTCACTTTTTACTTCCTGCGCACATACCGGGCATACCTTTTGATAATTAATTGGGCTATTACACTCTTTATGGAGCTGACGCAGCTTGATATCTTTATTTTCAGTAGCTGTATGTAGCTTCACTGGTATATTGACCAGTCCAAAGCTAATACTGCCTTTCCAAACTGTATGCAAATTTATTCACCTACTTTTTTCTTATTATGCTGATTCTAGCTGTTAACTATGTATAACCATCTAATTATGTTAAAAACTAAATGAAAAAAGAGGTTTTCCAAATGAAACCGATGCTCTTAACATCAGCAGAAACTGCACCAACTGGTGATGATTGGATATACGAAGTAAAATATGATGGTTTTCGATGTATTTTAAAATGGGATTCAGATGGCATAACTTTAATTAGTCGAAATGATAAAGAATTGACCGATTACTTCCCTGAAATCATTCATTACTGCGAAAACATAGTAGATAGAATTTCTCCCCATTTCCCCCTCATTTTAGATGGTGAGATTGTTTATTTACAGAATGACTACAAAAGTGATTTTTCAACTGTGCAATCCAGAGGAAGAATGCGTACTAAAAAAACGATTGTTGAATCCAGCGAAAAGTACCCTTGTAACTTTATAGCCTTTGATTTACTTCAAATAAATGGTGAAGATATTACACAAGCAGCACTTGAGAAGCGAAAACAAAAACTTCTCACATTATTTAAAAACGTTCAGTTACCCCTTTCTCCCTTCTACAAGAATAGAGGAAATCTCCAATTAGTGGCGGTGTTTCATGATAGTAATCGACTATGGGATAAAATAAAAGAATGGAACGGCGAAGGGCTAATCGCCAAAAAAAGTAGCAGTCTGTGGGAGAGTGGCAAAAGGTCAAGTCTGTGGTTAAAGGTGAAAAATTGGCGCATCGTGACAATTATTCTGACTGTTTTCGATCAAACAAATGGTTATTTTAATGGTGCAGTTTTTTCTGGAGAAGAATTGGTAGAAATCACTACGTTCCGTCACGGGCTTACGGATGAAGAGATGCAAACCCTTGCAAAGTTTTTTCAAACGAACGGTACGAAAACCTCCCCTACAACCTGGACACTTCCTCCATCCATTTGTGTTGATGTAGC
Organism: Lysinibacillus sp. SGAir0095; assembly: GCF_005491425.1. Classification (NCBI taxonomy): domain Bacteria; kingdom Bacillati; phylum Bacillota; class Bacilli; order Caryophanales; family Bacillaceae; genus Lysinibacillus; species Lysinibacillus sp. SGAir0095. Next base: position 3,693,012 of record NZ_CP028083.1, read on the forward strand.
TTGTATTGATTTCGATGGAAAAAAGCTTCGCGAACCGCGCTTTGAAGCATTCCGGTTTGACGTTCCCTCATCTAGCGCTACCTGGAAAAGGATGTTAAGAGGGCTAACGCCAATACCTGAGAAAGTAGAAATTACTCACCCTGATAAGCCTGTTTGGCCAGCAGTCGGCTTGGAGAAGGATGATTATATTTACTATCTTCAGGAAGTGGCACCTTTCTTTTTATCATTTTTGAAAAATCGTCTACTTACATCCATCAGGTTTCCTCATGGTGTGCCGGGTGAAAGTTTTTATCAGAAAAATGCACCTGATTATACGCCTAGCTTTATCAACACAAGTATGGAGGAAGATATTGAATATATCGTATGCAATGATATGAGGACCTTATTGTGGTTAGGAAATCAACTGGTAATCGAATTTCATATCCCCTTTAAAACAATCGATACAACATGTCCTACAGAAATTGTATTTGACTTGGATCCACCTTCAGTGGATGAATTTTCATTAGCTATTGAAGCTGCGCTATATATGAAAGCGATATTTGATAAATTCAATCTACAATCCTTTATCAAAACCTCCGGGGGTAAAGGTTTGCAAATTTATATCCCACTTCCAAGAGATCGGTTTACGTTTGATGAAACAAGAATTTTTACAGAGTTTGTGTGCCGCTTTTTAGTAGAACAAAATCCAAAATGGTTTACCATAGAACGCATGAAAAAAAATCGAGGAAACCGTTTATATTTAGATTACATTCAGCATGCTGAAGGAAAAACGATTGTTAGTCCCTATTCCCCAAGAGGAAATGAGACTGGCTTAATAGCAACCCCTTTGGAATGGCATGAAGTAACAAGTACTCTGACTCCCAAAAAATTCACTATCCCAGCTGTTTTGGATCGCATTAAAAAGAAGGGCGATTTATTCAATGATTTCTATAAAGTCGGAGAAAACCAACCCTTTGAAGCTGTACTTACTACGTTAAAGGAACTCATGAAAAAAAATAAGGAGAGCTAAGGATTTTAACAGATGAAGGACTTTGGTGGCGTATGTTCATTTTTGTCCTTCATCATTTTTATGAAGGACACTTTTATGGAACTCCTCATCCTTTTTACTTTCATCCTTCAGACGTTTTAACAGCAGTAAACGCCCTTCCTTTTGTTGCTCGATTCTTCCCTCTAAAATACTGGGAACATAGAATAATTACAATCATCAAATCAATTGCGTCTCCACCGTAATACATCAGCATTCCACCTAGCTGTGCATCTGCAGTTTCAACTCCAACAGGTGGATTTGCATAGATCCATTTTGACAATATACTATGGGCTGCCATCGCAATAATTAGAACAATTGCCCTTAACTGAAAGCTTGTCCGATGAGACGTCACTTCTATATAAATCATAGAAAGAGTAAAAACATAACCTGCCAAAAATACATGGACATGAACTAGGATATGAAGCAAACTGGATGAATGCATTGCAGTATATAAATCCGTTGAATATAGAATCCACAGTCCGCCTGCATTGAGTATACTCGCAATAATCGGATGGGTAATCCATTGAACATACCCACTTTTTAACACTTTGCTCAAAAATCTACCCCACACAACTGGAACACTTCTTAATAGGAGTGTCATGGGTGCTGAGAGAACGATTAATAGCGGACCAAACATGCCTAATAAAAGATGGGTAATCATGTGGGCTGCAAAACTCACATGGGCTTTCTCAGCAATTGGCCCGATGATACTTAAAGAAACTGAAATAGTGCCCATTATCCAAAAGACAATACGGGCTATGGGCCATTTTTTATGTGTTTTATTTGTCATGAAAACAAAGACAATATAGCTGATTATAAATAACAGCAACCAAACATAAACCAATGAATTCAGGATACTAACACCTTCATGATTATGCATGATGCTTCTCCGCATTCTTCTTTAACTCAGGAGATTTTTTCTGCATCAATAGAATCAATCCGACAACAATCATACAGCAAGCAATCACGTTCCATACAATATCGTAGTAAATGACCTCTACATCGTAACGAATCTGGTGTAGGCGCATTAGTTTATGCTGAATGATCCCGTCATAAAGTTGAAATAGTCCCGCACCTAAAATTGCCGCCCCAACCCATCGTTTTATATTCCATACTTTTCTTTTACGTATATCCGCTAACATAAAGAGTCCAACTACTGTAGCAAACCAACTGAATGCATGAAAAAGCCCATCCGAAATCAGACCAATACTTGTTGTAGATTTATCATAAAAATGATGCCAATGTAACAGTTGATGGAAGACTGCTTCGTCTATAAAAGCAACTAACCCCAATCCAAATAAAACACCTGACCAAAAATTGAAAGGCTCATCTTGACTATTTTTTCTCTTTTCCATTCCATTCACCCTTAAGTTTAGTTATACCTATCTTTCCCATTCTACCCATGTATGAAGAAAGCTAAAAGTTACGAACTTATATTAAAAAGTAGAGGCTGAGACATAAGTAGCAATCTCAAGAAAGTTAGCGCAAATCTATACTAAGAATTTGATACTTTCATCATTGATTGAAGTGTAGGGTCGACTCCTGCGGGAATAGCACGAAGCCCGAGACTACAGGATCTGGCCGCGCCCGTGAAAAAGCGTACCCGGAACGGAAAATCAATTTCCACCACACCGAAAAAACACCATTTTTCTACTTGAGAAAAATGGTGTTTTTGGGTTTTGTCCCAGCCTCTTCAAAAAAACGATTAATGGTGATGGTGGTGATGATTACTATCATGGTCATTTTTGCATAGAATGGAATTTTCATGAGCATGCTCAGAATCCTCCATTTGGACAGTTATATGACCGATTCCAAGATGGAGTAAATCATGCTCGATTGATTTCAACAGCTTTTGACATTGTTGTATTGTCATGTCTTCAGTAACCACTGCGTGACAAGAAAGTGCATTTTGACCACTCGTAATGCTCCATACATGTAAATCATGAATATTAAGTATGCCTGGTTTATTTTCAAACACATTAATAATTTCATCGATCTGAATATTGCTCGGTGCACCTTCCATTAATACATGTATAGAATCCTTTGTAACCCGAATTCCACTTACAATAACAATTAGAGCAACGATTACACTAGCAAGTGGATCTGCAAAGCTCCAGCCAAAGAACATAATAAGAAGTGCTGCAATAATTGCTCCAACTGATCCCAGCATATCCCCGATAACATGTAAAAAAGCTGCTCGTAAGTTTAAGTTTTCTTTAGTATCTGCACCGCGCATTAAAATCCATGCCACAAGTATATTAACCAGTAACCCAACAATGGCAATGACTAGCATACCTGAGGACGTAATTTCTGGCGGATTTGTAAAGCGTTCAATCGCTTCATAGAAAATAAAAATAGCTACTAGAATTAAAGTTACACCATTAAATACTGCAGCTAAAATTTCAAAACGTTTGTACCCGAAGGTTTTACTGTAGCTTGCAGTCTTTTCACCAAATTTAAAAGCAAGAACCCCTACCCCTAAAGAAATTGCATCACTTAACATATGTCCTGCATCTGACAATAGGGCCAGACTATTGGTTAAGAACCCACCTATTACTTCTACAATCATAAAGGAAGCTATAATAAAAAATGCAATTGTTAATGTTTTTTTGTTTGCTCCATGGGTATGATTATGATGTGCGTGATCATGTCCGTGTCCCATTTAAGTACCCCCTTTCGTTATATATTAGTATATGTGCATATAGTAATATTGGTTATCTTTGAAAATTAAACCGTTTAACTGTGCTTAGCATGCTCAATTGTTTGTTTAAGCATATGGATAACGTGCTCATCATCATAAGAATAAAACAGGGATGTACCCTCTCGTCTATATTTTACCAATCGCAAATTTTTCAAAAATCTAAGCTGATGTGAAACCGTTGATTGTCTTAAATCAAGAGATTCTGCTATATCATTGACCGAATGTTCTTTATGGAATAATAAATTTAATATACGTATTCGAGTTGGATCGCTTAATGCCTTAAAAGTTTGAGAAACAAGAAATAATGTCTCCTCATCTAAGTCGTAAGGATGTTCATTTATTTGCTCTTCCAATTTAGCTCCTCCTTATATATATGATTATATATTCATATATGAATATTGTAAGCAAAATAGTCCTCTTTGTCTAGAAATATATGTAAGATAATTTGACGAACAGCAACTTCGATTCTATGTCTCCAGTAAAAAAAGAGCCGGCAATTCTAAAATGCCAGCTCTTTTATTTAATCAATAGTATCTATAACTATTACCACTTTCATAAATATTATGTGCTAATTGAATTGTGGATACAGCCAGTTCAGCATAAGTAACTGATTTTTTCGGATAAAATAATCCTTTTTCTGATGGAAGAATTTCAAGTGCATCCGCTAATGCAACATACCCAGGGTAGGCTACATCTTTTGCATCTTTGATTCCCTTAAGCTGATAAATACCACTATGTTTTGCAGCTTGATCTAAACCTAGTGCTTTTATATACCATAGTGCCAGTTCTTCACGAGTAATATGATCAGAAGACTTAAACTCCTTTTTCTCAGCATCCAAAATACCCAGCGAAACAGCACGTTCAACTACCTGATAATATTGATTATCCGGGGAAATATCTTCGAAAGTTTGATGAGCCTCTTCGTCTTGTGGATACTCTCCCCCATAGAATGAAGAAATTGATCTAATAAGAACCTTTAAGGCCTCTCCTCTTGTCACAGACTTCTCTGCATTGAACTTGCTATCTTCAACCTCTAAAATATTGTTTTGAATTAGGTAATTTAACTCTTCTCCTGCTGTGTCATGAGTTACAATCGGGTACTCTTTTACACCAAATGGGCTTGTCCACTCGCCACTTTTCGCGTCTAGAGAAGTGGAGGATTTATCGTTAAAGATAGGGCTATATACTAGCGAATAGTGCTTTGTTTCGTCTTGGTGGTTTTCTTTTACATACTGTAACTTCAGACTAAGTGCTTCATCGAAGATCTTTTCCACTTTTTCTTTCGATAAAATGTCTTCAGTTGTTGGCCATTCTTCAACTTCCAGCTCATTCACATATAGATTATTCAATGACCCATCAGAATCAATACCAATACTTATATCATTTCCTGCTACAACAATATTATTAATGATTCTAGGGAATGAGAAATTATAGACACCATATTCTTCGTCGATATATGGTTCAGCAATAGGTTTGATGTATTCATGCAAAGAAGAAGGTACCCATTCTTTTAGGTAGCTAATCGCTTGAGACAATGCTTCACTACTAGTTAACTTCTTGTCATTATTTGGTTTTTCACCAATCTCACTTAAAACATCATTTTTAACGCTAAAATAATGGATGATCTCACCTGTTTGTTTATCTAATTCTATGCTTGTCCCATATCCACCATTTCGATATTCATAGGAGTAACTAATACTGATTATTTCTTTACCATCTCGAGTTATTCTTTCTTCAATACTATCCAATCTTAACTTAATCTTATCCGAATCAATCGTTAACAATTTTTTAGCGATTTCTTTTGCATCTTCAACTGTTATTGCCTCTTGTCTTGGCTTTAAAGGTTGCTGCACTAGTTTTTCCACCTTTGGGTTTTGTGGAAGATTCTCTGCAAAGCCATTATTCGTTAACCATTGGCCAGTTAAAGCATTAATACCTGAATACTGAGTTACCGGTGCATATACCAGCTGTACATTATTTTTATCTGTTCTGTAGTCATAGTTTACTTGGTATTGTAATTGAAGATTCAAATTTTCTTTGAATTTACTTAAGACGTCTTTTTCACTTACTAGCTTCTCTGCTTTCTCAAAGGTATTTTTGCCATTGCTCGGTGAGTATTGATAATACTGTACAATATCTCCATTTCCTAGAACGACCACATCTATTCTTTGATCAGCAATTTCAATTTTATTTTCGGTATTGATAAATGAGAAATAATAATGAATCGGCTCTGTTAATACTTGATTTGAATAGTAGTAATAATATTCACTATTATTCTTATCCAGCTGATACTGCTTGCCGTTAGAAAACTTCTTAACAAAGTTCTGTGCTAGATCTTGCGCTTCTTCCTTCGTTATTTTTGCTGGAAAAAGTGCTTCTTTTTTGTCAGTTGGTTCAAAATGGAAACTCTCTAATTCTAGGTTGTCTCCTATAAAAGTGGCATTTCCGAATAATTCCTTACCTTGAATTAACTTTGAAAAGCTTAAATCATATCTAACGGTTTCATCTTCCGGATAATAGTGACCAGAGCTAAGATGAAAATCACTTGTTGATAAAGAATCAAATTTTTTCGGAAATAGCTCTTTAAACTTTTTAATTACTTGGTTTTTCGATACATTATTATCCGTAGAAGCAACTTGAATTTGTAAATTTTTAGCGGATGGTTGTTCCAGAGTTTCAGCATTTCCTACAGACATCATTCCAAAAGACATTGCTAACGTTAAAACGGGAATTCCAACTTTATTTAACTTTACCAAAATATTCCTCCTCATCTGTTATACCAAATATTGTAATACAAAAGATATAGATTAAAAATAGGAATTTCTATTTATCTTATTTTTTCTCCATTGTAATAATATTTTTTTTCGCATAAAAAAAGGGCAGTTTTACTTTTACTGCCCTTTTACATATTCAATAATTATTTATGATTACAGTAAATCCATCTTAACGCTTCACAACGTTGAAATTCTCACCAATTAATAACCAATTCTGAGGAAATGAGAATCCAAGCTTCCAGTAGCTAATCCCTCGTAAGTTTAATCGTTTCATAAGATTAAACTTCGCCTGGATAGATCGTGCATCTTCAAACCATACTTTATGAGCTTTTCCCTCATTATCCACATAGTTAAAGTGTGGGGCTTGTGCAGTATAATCATATTCGATTACAGCGTTATTTGTTCTTGCCAACTCAATCGCTCTTTGGGGACTTACAGCTCTGGCATACTGGCCACCCTGAACAAAAGGGAGTGTCCAATTATAGCCATATAAATTCTGGCCCATCATAATCTTATTTGCTGGCATTTCTGTTAAAGCATACTGGAGAACCTCTTCTACCTGCGGAATAGGTGAAACCGGCATTGGCGGTCCACCCGAGTAGCCCCACTCATAAGTCATGAGTACCGAGAAGTCCACTATTTCTCCGTGCGCTCGATAATCATGGGCCTCGTACCATTGTCCAGCCTGCTCGGCACTTGTTTTTGGCGCTAATGCAGTCGAAACTAAGAACCCTTCCCCGTGTAAGTAATCTACAGCTTTTCTTAAAAAATTATTATAGGCTTGGCGTTGATCACCTGGAAGAAATTCAAAATCAAAGTGAATATCTGATACACTACCTATTCTTCGAGCTTCCTCAACGATGTTCTCTAGCAATACTTCTTGTACAGCTGTGCTTTGCAAAATAGCTCTACCCAGCTCACCACTGAACTGACCATTCTCTAAATTGGAAACTACCATCATTAATGAAGCTCCAGCTTCTCTCGCTGTTTCCGGTATCCCTTCAATTGGAAGAGGGTCAAGGCTTCCATCTCTTCTCGCCTCATAACTAAACGGTGCTAAATACGTTAAAAATGGCCCCACTTCTCTTGCTTCATTTAATAATTCCTGACTAACTGTATCACCGATCGGTTCAATATAAATATTGACTTCTGCACTTCTTTTTTGCATTGGTGGGATATACAACCGTGTCCCTACTCTTAAAGGTGTGTTTACATTAATGCCATTGATTTGGGCTAGATTGCTCGCACTTGTACCAAAGCGTTGAGCTATTGAGTAGAGCGTATCCCCTTGTTGCACCCAATAAAAACTACCGGTAATTGGAATAACAATTGCTTGCCCTACGACCAAGTTTCCGGGTTCGTCTAATTGATTAGCTTGTATGATCCTTTCTGCTGTAGTGTTATATGCTTGTGCGATTCCAAAAAGCGACTGGCCAGGCTGGATCACATGAATTTGAATTTCGTTTCCTCCCTTTTATCGTTCATGGTAATTACACCTAGTATTTTATGTTTCTATTACTTCTTACATAACAGGACTTCACAAAAAAATCCCTATTTATAGTCAGAGCTACAAATAGGGATCGTGATTAGTTCACAATATTATGTTCGTATAAATAATCGTAGGTGATGTCGACGAATAAATACTCGCGGTCGTTTAGCGCCATTGAGAAAGTTCGGGTAAGCTCTCCAGTTTCGATATCACTGTAAATGCCCGATAGATTACCTTTTTCCGTGTTACGGATTTTGATAATGTTGAATAAGAAATATGGACGCCAGCTCCAATTTTTTCCTACTGCACATTCTTCAACATCCCATTTTCCGTTATGGCGAACAATATTGGGGGAAATTTGAAACCCCTCATCATTACAAATATAAAAACGGAATGCATAATCCTCTAATTGGTTAGCTAATTGTAGGAGTTTTTCAACATTTTCGCCATCTGGTTTAGTAACCTCTACAATTGATGTAATCTTTTTCCCAAGATTCTTCATTTCCTCAAATTTACCCTCAAGCAATCTTTTTTCAGCTGAGATAAATTGCTTACATTCGTTTCGGAAACGATCCTTTAGTGTATCTTTCGGAATGAATTGATTGGACGGTTTTTGTAAATAAACCCCTTTAAAAAATCTTGCGCCACTTTTCCATGCGTGATGTAACTGATAATCTGTATGAATGTTATCAAACATCAAGGCGGCACCTATTTTCACAGCTAATGACTGAATCGTTGTAAACACATGGTTTTGTGCTCCCCAAGCATTATAATTTAACTGGCTTACATTAATTTTTAATGTAGCTGGTTCAAACATTAAAATCTGATCCAGGTTACTCTCAGAACCTATATTATCTAACGCAACTTTTACTCCATATGTCTTAATATAGCGAATTGGATGCTGCAGCTGTTCACTTTCCCCTTTGAACTTGTGCTCAGGTATTACAAGATAGATATAAGATAATAGTTCTTCACCTAATGCCTCTTTTAGCAATTGGAAATATCCATCTCCAAAATCCTCCATCAATAAATTTGGATTGCATGGAATATAAAGTCTGACATGGTTTTGAGCAATCTCATCTTTTGCCAATTCGATTGTTTTTTTAACGAGTGCCTGCTCTACTTCAGTACGAATTTCTACTGGTATTGCTTCATCGTATGTAAAATCAATTACATTAATCGTTTCCCCATCATTTGTATATTGACCGATTACTTCGTATGCAACAATGACATGCTCATCTGCACTATAAATCGGTTCAAATAAAATAACCATCTCATCTAGTTTTTCTAGAAAATCAAGCACATCCATCCACAAAACCCCCATGTCTTACTTCTTTTCTTATCCCCATTATACACCAATTCCTATGTTAGGAAATATTACACAATATGACGATTTGGAAAAAAGATTATACTATAATTATATTCTTTAAAGGCTTATTTCAAAACCTTTGTCAAAATTATACAAAAAAATCCCTATTTATTAGTTAGTCACCTAATCAAGGGCGTAAAAAAAGCCATTCCATCTCTGGAATGACTCTTTTTCTATATAAAGTACACAGTGATAGGTGTAATATATAACGAATTTATTTATTTAATGTTGCAGTTGCCGGCTTTTCTGAAACACTTTTTTCTGAAACGCTAGGTGCAACTTTATTATCTGGACTTGTTGCACGTTTTAAGAATAATGAAAGAACTAATGCAACGACTGTAATGCCTGTTGCGATTAAGAACGAATACTGGATACCATCAAGTAATGCTTGTTGAGTAATTTGTGCTTTCATAGTTGCAATTTGCTCTTCCGTCATTGGACCAGTTGCATTCGCTTGTGCTTGCGCAGCTAAATCTTCACCAGTTGCTGTTGTTCTCTTATTCATAATCGCAATCAACAAAGCAGTACCAATTGATCCGGCAACTTGTTGAATTGTGTTATTAGAAGCTGTACCATGCGGGTTTAAACGTGCTGGTAAAGAGTTTAAACCATTTGTCATAATTGGCATCATAACCATAGAGATACCAACCATACGAAGTGTATAAATCATAATAATGTATAGATATGTTGAATCTAAATCCAGTTCATGTAAGTAATATGTTGAAATTGCCGTAATCGTTAAACCAGTGATTGCTAAAATTTTCGGTCCAACTTTATCAAATAAACGACCTGTAATTGGTGACATAATTGCCATTACAATGGCACCTGGCAACATCATTAACCCTGATTCGAATGGTTCAATTCCACGTACATTTTGAACATAAGCAGGTGTTAAGATCATTCCGCCCATCATTGCCATCGAAAGAACTGCACTTATGATAGCTGATAGTGCATATAATGGTGATTTAAAAATCTCCATGCTTAAAACTGGCGTTTCTAATTTAAGTTGACGCAGAACGAATAGTGTAACACCAATAACCCCGACGATAATTGTTGTTAATACGATTGGATCGGTCCAACCATCGTTTCCGGCATTACTAAATCCATAGAGTATTCCACCAAAACCAATAGTTGAAAGAACTAGTGAGAAGTAATCCAATGTAACTTTTCTATTTGGAAGTACATTTTCTAACTTCCAGATACTAAATAATAAGCTTAATACAGCAATTGGTAGAATCATTTCAAAAAGAACTCGCCAATCGTAATGTTCAACGATCCAACCAGATAATGTTGGACCAATTGCTGGCGCTGCAATCATTACTAATCCGAACATCCCCATTGCTGCTCCACGCTTTTCAACAGGGAAACTAATTAACATCACGTTCATTAAAATTGGGGCCATCACAGATGAACCTACTGCCTGAATCATACGACCAGCTAATAATACGCCAAAACTTGGGGCAATGGCTGCAACTAAAGTACCCACAACAAAAATGGACATTGCAAAAATAAATAATGGTCTCGTTTTAAAACGAGTAATTAAAAATGCTGAAGCAGGTATTAGAACCCCACTAACTAGCATATAACCTGTCGCCAACCACTGTACAGTTGAATAAGTAACACCTAAATCCACCATGATGGTTGGAAGTGCAACATTTAATAAGGTATTATTCAAAAACGCAACAAAAGCTCCCACAAAAAGGACTGCGATCATTAAATATGGAGGCTTTTCCAGAGTTTGATAATTGTTCATATTTATATTTTCACTCTCTCTCTTTATCATTTCATCCCTCGAAATACATTCTATACCGGGAGTCTATTTTTTTCAACAAAAAAATAATTATTGTTCAAAACATTGAAATGAAAGTGTTTTCAAATTATACTAACGGTATAAAATAAGTAAAACAACGAATGATTAGGTGAGGATATGAACAAAAGAAAACGACAAATCATACACGCGGCACGACAACTTTTTTTAGAAAAAGGTTTTAATGATACCTCTATTATTGACATTATCTCTTCTGCCAATGTATCTAAAGGAACTTTTTATAACCATTTCACTTCTAAAGTTCAATGTTTAATAGCAATTTTAGAGGAAGCTAGAGAAGAGATAATAACTGCAAGAATTGAGGTTGCTTTAAATACGAAGCCGGACGACAAAAATGTGTTGCTTAAGCAAATTGCTTTAGTAGCATATGTACATAGACGGCAAAACTTAATTCAAATTTTTGAAGCTATATTTAAAAATAATGAGCCTGAATTAAAGCAAGTAATTGAAACACAATTGATTCGTGAAATCGAATGGCTTGCTTCTCGATTTGTTGACGTATATGGGGAACAAATCCGTGTATATTCATATGAATGCGCTGCACAGGCATTGGCTATGATTCAACACTCTTTCCGTATTATTGCAATGGTCACAAAACAATTAGCAACCCCTGAAGATGTAGTGAACAATGTACTAAACCATATCGAAGGAATGCTCGCTCATTTACAGAAAACAAAGAGTGTATTAATCACATCCGATATATTCCATGCACTTCATGAAAAAGCGGAAGAAACCAGAGTAACAAGCAATATGCTGGTACAACAATTAGAAGGCTTTACAGAAAAGTTAACCTCTGACGACTCAGAGAACGGTGTAGAATATGCAAACTATCTCCTTAACGAGATGCGAGCACACTCTATGAATTTTTATGTAATGGAAGCCATTTTGCCAGTTTTCAACAATACATTTAAGGATACTCCGCATGAAGCAGAGGCAAACGAAATATCCGTATCTCTATGGCGCTATCTTCAAATAAAAAAACAAGAAAAAAAATCTACTATGTAAAATTATTCGAGTAACTGGGCTCCTTTGTTATCCTCGCTTAACCGTGAGCATATTGATAACTTCTACAATAGGGCAATATATGTATTAAAATAAATCATTAGAAAGCAAAATGAATCATTTTGCTTTCTAGATTTATTATTATTCATTTATTCTTCTACGATCTTCAAACAGTCGTCATTATCCTCCAATTAATAATTTAGAAAAAATACCAGCAAATTTTCCTAAATTATTTTAACTTCATTTCTTATAAACCACTATAAGCAGTATTTTAAGGAATAAAAATTTCTCTATTTCAAATAATAAAAAGCGTATTTTTTTTTAACTTTGAAAGGAGAAAGTTTATGAAAAAGTTAATGTTGTTGGGGTTTATTTTTTTATTTGCTCTAAACATGGTTGCTGGAACAAGCAGTGCCTATGCTAAACCGCAAGAGCAATTCATTAGCCAATCTGAAGTAAAGTTTAAGAATGAATTCAGGAAGCTTTGGATGGATCATGTAATGTGGACAAGTAATTATATTACGAGTGCAACAACAGCGGGAGCGGAGGATCAAAAACAAGTTTTGACTAGGCTTCTTAAAAATCAGGAAGACATTGGTGATGCTATTAAGCCCCTTTACGGAGAGAAAGCTGGAAACGAATTAACGAATTTGCTTAAGGAGCATATTGTTATTGCTGGAAAGATTGTAGATGAGGCTAAAAGCGAAAATGAAGACTCTGTCAATGAGCTAAATAAGGAGTGGGATAGAAATGCTGATGAAATAGCAGTTTTTCTGAGCGAAGCCAACCCTAATTTGAAGAAAGAGGATTTAAAAAGTATGCTGGATATGCATCTAAAATTAGTGACAAATGATTTAACTGCAAGTTTAGCAAAAGATTGGGCTGCAAGGATTGACTCAATAGATGAAGGAATCACGCATATTATCCTAATGGCAGATACAATCTCTTCCGGAGTTGTAAAACAGTTCCCAGATAAGTTTTAAAATCGTTGCAAATATTTTCATTCAAAAGAGAAGCTTCTCAAAAGTTCGCAAAACCAATGAGAAGCTTCTAAATTATCATCCATTAACCTCTTTAGTTTCTTATTAAAATTTGATGATTACTTCTTGTTTTCAGAAAGAAATCTAGGTGTCCTTTTAGAAATCCAACATACCGTTCGACCTCTTCCACTATCGAGTACGGAGAGATTGCAAAAAATTTATGCGCATATACGGAGATTCGCTTGTTTGAGTTTGCGACATCCACGAGACGTTGCTTTGTTGTATTTCCAAAGAAGACGGTATCTCGTTCTGCACCAATTATCTCTGCAAACTCGTCATTAAATTGATTAATTTCCGTCAATTCTTCTAAAGATAAATGTCCGTTCAGTTCCTCCTTCCATTTTTTCGTTTCAGGATAAAAACGGAATGTTGTAATCGGAGAAACCTCATTCGTGACCGCCACATTCGGTATTTCTTTTGTTAACGTCTCTCTAAATGCAATATTGACACGAATATAGTTGGCTAAAAGCTCCTGATAACCTTCGATTCCAAATGCTAATAAAGACGCATAAATTGTTAAAGCACTTCCCATTCGTGAACATTCAAGTGTATAGCCTGTATGATAACTACCATAACCTCGATTCCCAACATACGGCGTTTCTGATGCATCTAAGTCAACATATTTAAGATTTTCCCTATTTTTAATTAAAAATAAGCTCGTTATATATGGCGTTTGTCCCAGCTTATGGAAATCAAAGACCATACTATCTGCAAGCTTGATTTGTTGAAACTTCTGTTGATAGGATTTCAATACCCCATGAACATTGTCTTCAAATTGCAGAGGATTTCTTTCAAAATCGTAATTATTAAAGAAAGTATACATCCCCCCCATTGCAGAGTCTGCATGGATATAGATTGGATATATGCCATATGCACGTTCCAAATCTTCTGCTATGCACTTAATGCCCTCAATGTCATCAATCCCAAATGTATCAGTCGTTCCCATGGTTGCAAGGACATAAAGTGGAACACCACCTTTTGCAATAACAACCTCCATTTTTTCTTTTAAGTCTTTTAGATTCATAGAATGATCAGCATTAACTTTCACACGAATCATGTTTTCTACGCCAATCCCCGTTGCCTCTACAGACTTATATAGACTATAGTGTGATAGCTCCGAACAGAAGCAATAGAGATTTTGCGGTATACCTTTTTGGTTAGAGTATGGCGCGAATCGGGCAATGGCCAACCGTAAAGAGTTAAAGACAGCCCCTTGTCCTCCCCAGGTTGTATATCCTGCACTGATGCTTTCATCATATCCGATAAGTTTGGATAGCATAGCAGTTACCTCAACTTCTGCCGTAGCTGCTGCTGGTCCTTCCACATCCCAAAGATTATTCCCATTAACTAGTACCATCACTAAATTCCCAATGATACTAGCGATATTCGGAAGTGGCGCTGCATTAGCTACATAATTCCGATTGACGAACCGATGTCCTTCTATCAATTTTAGAAGCTCTTGTACCACTTCATCCATAGACACCCCCGCATTAGGGATAGAAGCCTTTTGAATGACACGATTATAATAATCCTCTGTGTACTGGGGCATTTCCCCTAGCGTTAGTTTGTCAGGGTCCTTTAATCCATCAATTTTCGTTAGAATTTTCTTAAAGTAGGATAGTAATTCCTCTCTTTGAAAGTCATTCCCATCCATACTAGGAAACAATTTTTGTATTTCCTTCATGTTGCAGCCTCCTTGATGTTTTTACTAGAAGTTGTTTTTTTTATTAAAATCCAATTGGTTAGTCCCTAGCTTCTTAGGGCATCTCTCTTAGTCTTGTTTCAAAAATAAGAAGTCTTCCTCTTTGAATACCCGTATAAAATTAAAGCTTCCCACAAGTTGTATTAACCTATGAGAAGCACTTTTATTTATATCAGCTAGCAAGGTGAATTTCCTTTTACTGCTTCATCAATCTTATTCTTCAGCATTTAGCTCACTTTATTTTCCACAGTTTCATCAACATAATTCCAAGTAAATAGTAATTCGTTTACATCATTTTTTAGATCTACTAGGCTCTTTGCTTCCTGAACAAGTTTTTGCATCGTGTGCAACTCATCATCACTAATTCCTATTAATTCCTCGAACATTTCAACAGATTCTCGTGAAATAGACGCTATCTCAACAATTGTTGCCATTATCTGCTGAGTAGCAGAAGATAATTCTTCCGTACTTGCAGAAGAATTTTCGTTATTTTCAGCAATGATTTTTGTAGTAGATAGAATCTTTTCGAACATGCTTCCAACTTCTACAATAGTGGTATTTGTATCACTAAATTCTTCAGTTCCCTGTTGCATTGACTTAACAACTATTTCAGTTTCTTCTTGTATATTCTTCACAATATTTGATACTTCAGAAGAGGATTGGCGTGTTTGTTCTGCCAATTTTCGAACCTCATCCGCAACAACCGCAAATCCTTTACCATGTTCACCCGCACGTGCTGCTTCTATTGCCGCATTCAATGCCAATAAATTAATCTGTTCTGAAATCTCTGTAATCACTTTTACTATAAGGCCGATTTCATGAGATTTTTCCCCAAGTTTATTTATTGCATCAAATGTTGTATTGATTGTTTGATTAAACTGCTCCATTTTTTCTAAGGAATCCTTTAGCTTCACGTTTCCTTCCTGAGTCAATTCTAATGTAGCGTTTGATTGTTCTGATATTTGATTTGATCTGATTGATAAATCCTCAATAGCGTGTGACATTTCTTCCATAGATGCAGCACTTTCTTCTGTTGCTACTAATTGCTTTTGTAAACCTCTTCCTACCTCATCAATTGCTGCTCTAACAATATCCGCCTTCTCAGAAGCATATTCCCCAATTTCCGCGAGAGTTTCACCTTTTTCATGTACATCTTTTGAAAATGAAAAGAACTTTTCTCTCACATTGCCGAAAAACTCAATTAGTTGATTAAAAACTTTATAACCAGAGCTACTTTCATCCACTTTGTCTGTGATATTACCTGCTGACATCTCTTTCATTGCATTAATAATTTCTTTATTAAATTGTGGGTGACGTTTTAGCGAAAAATATCTGTAAGCAAAAAACACCGAGATTCCCAATAAGATAACAATTATACCTAGCAAAATAACTTCCATGATAAATAAATCTCCTAACTCCTATTAATTGTTGAATTAGCAATAATGAATATTTTATAGTTCTCTTATAATGATATATGTACCATCTGCTACATTAGCAGGAATACTATTCAACTTACTATTGTTCTGGTACTTATGAACAATATAGTTGCCTTCTATATCTATATATTTTTTCATATTATGATATTTTTCCATTACTCGTAATGACTTCGCATTTGTTGCTTCACCTAATACCGCCTTCACCCCTTGTAATGATGCTTTTGCTATCAATTTACTTCCTAATTGCTGAATAATTTCATGACGGTCATGTTCAGCTATCACGCCTAACATGAATAGGTGTAATAACTCTCCATCTTCAATGTCTTTTCCGTTACGTCTTTTATAATCTTCCATAAAACGTTTATCCACATCCTCGAGAACATGCAGGATTACATTCATATCATAAAAAGAACCTTCAAATACATCTTCTCCGATAATCTCTGGTGCATTGGTATCTCCAGCAAGAACACCAACAACATTATTATCAATATCCTTAGCCACTGCACAATATCCCTGCTCCACTGTAGCCTCTAAATAATCCTTTGTGAAATCATAGAAGTCTTCATAACCTATATCTAATTGACCTACCATCGGTTCTTGAACCCATTTTCCAGAAACATCCACTCCAATAAATGTACGAGCTAGACACTCAGCAGCTTTCTGAAGTAAATCTGTTTGTTCCTTCGTAATAATTTCATATGTATACAATTCTTGTATGGTTTGCATATATTGATCTTCCTTTCAATTTATTAAATAATATTTCCCTTTGGATTGAACAAGCACTAGATGGAATTATGGGATTTATCTATAAATGTACCTGTGAAATCAATTCTTTCAAGCGCATTCCTAATTTGCACTTGAGCAATTTTAGATGAAGGTTTAATTACTAGGACATCCTTAAAACCTAAACTAGAATAAAATTGCATCGTTTGCTCCAGCTGTGGTACAACCTTTGAAGGTACAGGTGTTTGGTGAGTCCCATCGACGACAAACGTATACTCATGTCTCGATACTTTAGTAATAGTATCCTGCAAATCTACCATATAGCCTTCTGCGTCTTCCTCTCTCATTAATCCTCTTACCTGTACATGCACTTCCTTCGCAACTTCATTGATTGCCATTTTATATTTCTTTTTATCTACGACTATCATCTTATAAACTCCTTTTTTCTTATAATTTGCTTTACTTCATTGTCAACATTTGCACATCTCTTTTCGTAGAAGTGTAATAAAAAAGCTATCCCAGTTATAGATAGGGATAGCCAAATAATCATTTATTATTACTTTTGGCAACCCGACTATCATTATCCAATAGGATTTTAGACTCGTAGTTTTGCGTCCTTACCTTTCGATAAGTTTGCCTTTTTCAGTTTTATTAAATAGTACTAATCTCACGCTAATATATTACTAATTCATTATAAATTACTTGTAATTTTTTGTCGAACTAAGATTTTTTCCATCTTTTTCATGATGCCCAAAAGGGCGAATAGTCTTAATGGATTGACCTATTATACGATTATTAATTGGATTTTGGGGTAGATAGTTAGAGAGTAAACAAATTCCTTTGTATCGGGATATTATTCCTAATTGAATGCCAATATTTATAAGCAATCATAAGGAGGACAAACAAATAATGAGAAATTTTTTACTGACCTTAGTGGCATTAACTTTGTGGATTTGCTTTCCTGCAAATTCAATCGAAGCTAAGACAGACACATATACTATTACACCAAACAGCGAAACATATAACAGAAATTTCATGAACAACTCAACCTACAATAAGTATACGAAACATTATTTTTTAATTCGTTCGTATCTCGAGCAACTAGAAGAATCACGTGGAGGCACACTCGTATTAGAAAAAGGAACTTATACGGTGTCAAACGTATTATTCGTACCTTCCAATGTAACGATTAAACTAGAAGATGGCGCAAAGATTGTAAATGGACATGAAACTGGTACTTCAAGGGAGCCTAACAAATCAATTTTTCAATTGATCCGGCCCTCTCTCGGAAAAAAAGAGAGTGTCTATGGCGAATACGAGGGTGAAAAAAACATTTCGATCATTGGATCTGGTACAGCGACGATTGACTTGAATTTCGTAAAGGATGGGATTGCTATTATTGCCGGCCATAATCAAAATATCCGAATCCAAAATATTAATTTTCTAAACATGTATTCCGGCCATTTTATTGAAATTGATGCTACAAAAGATGCTGTGATAGCCAATAATAAATTTTTGAATTCAAAACCTTCTCCAACAAGAATAAAAGAAGCGATTAATCTCGATACTCCTGACAAATTAACCAATGGCTGGAGTTCTAAGTGGAGTGAGTTTGATAAAACACCCAACTCCAATATCACGATAGAAAATAATGTTTTCTACAACCTGGACCGGGCAATCGGTACACATAAATATTCCGGCGAGAAATATCATGACCAAATTCATATTAGAAATAATAGAATAGAGAAAATGCGCATGGATGCCATTCGCGTGTTGAACTGGAGCAATGCTACGATTGAAAACAATTTATTTAAAGACGTTGACCCCGGTAAATACAACGCTAACAGAGGGATACTGGCAAGTGGTGCCATCAACCCAACTTTCCGAAATAATCTGTTTGAAGATATACCCCGCGCAATGCAATTCACAGCTTGGAAAAACAGCGATTCAGGCTCTGACTATGGTGTAACATTTAATGAATTAAGTGAAGAAAATAAAGAAGCTCTCTCTACAAATTGCATTATTCATTCTGTAGAGAATTACATCCGTATTAATCGTAAATCGATAAGTGTCGATAAAGAAAATACTGACTTAATACCCGTGCAAACAGATTTCTCCTGTTTTATCAGTAGAGAGTTGATACTATCCAAAAACCTCGGATTTTAATACAAATAAAAAAACCTCTAATACATTCACCCTTTGTAAACAACTAGTAAATGCAAAGATACTAAGATAAAAACAATTCGTAAATTGATAACAAAAAAGAGGATTTCAGTAATTATTCCTTACTGAAATCCTCTTTAATAACTATTTTACTAGATTTTTGCAAGTTTGTTTCACTAAATTACATCTGATGCTCTACATTTACACGTTTAACGAACAGAGAAATGACAAAACCGATAATTGCCATAATAATCGCAAAGATGAATGCGTCCTGAACTCCTGCTGTGAACGCAAGCAGAGGATTTAGCGGATTCGCTTGATCTTCTGGCGTAAACGATTCTAAACCAGAAGACATTATAGAGATGGCGACAGCTGTCCCTATTGCTCCGGCAACCTGCTGCAACGTATTCATAATAGCTGTTCCATCAGGATACAGCTCACGCGGCAACTGATTCAGGCCATTGGTTTGCGCCGGCATCATGATCATGGAAATCCCTATCATTGTAATGATATGCATAGCAATAATAAACGCGGAGCTCGTCTCGATTGTTATAGTCGAGAATCCAAACATTGCTCCAAGTAAGATGAAAATCCCAATTCTAACGAGCCATTTCGGTCCGTACTTGTCAAACAAACCACCCATAACTGGCGACAAAACCCCATTGATAATTCCGCCTGGCAAAAGAAGAAGACCAGCTGCAAACGTAGTAAGTGCAAGTGACGTTTGTAAGTAGAGCGGTAAAAGAATCATCGTTGATAACATAACCATCATACAAACAAGAATCAATAAGAGACCAATTGTAAACATTGGATATTTAAATGCTCTTAAATTAAGCATTGGCTGCTGCATTTTCGTTTGGCGAATTGAAAACAGTATTAAGGAAGCAACACCGACGATAATGGCGATAATAACGGTTGGACTTCCCCAGCCGCCGCCTTCTCCCGCACTGCTGAATCCAAACACGATTCCGCCAAATCCAAGAGTCGATAATAATATAGAAAGAAAATCAATTTTTGGCTTGGTTGGTGTTCCAACGTTCTGCATAAAAAATAAACCAAAAATAAGTGCTCCGACTAATAGTGGAAGCGAGATCCAGAAAATCCAGTGCCATGTTAAATTATTAATAATAATGCCTGAAATAGTCGGACCAACAGCCGGTGCAAACATAATAACAAGACCTATGATCCCCATAATGCGACCGCGTTTATGTGGCGGGATAATTAATAGCATTGTATTAAACATTAACGGCAATAATAAAGCTGTTCCGATTGCCTGTACAACACGCGCAATCATTAAAACCGCAAAAGTTGGCGCAATAGCCGCTATTAACGTTCCTATAATTGACGCAATAAGTGCTGTAAAAAATAGCTGCCTTGTAGTAAACCATTGCATGATGAGTCCTGAAACAGGTACAAGAATACCTAGTGTAAGTAGGTAGCCTGTAGTTAACCACTGTGCTGTTGTTTCATGTATCCCAAAATCATTTATAAGATTTGTTAATGCCATATTTAGGGCTGTCTCACTAAACAAGCCAATAAATCCAGCAACAACAAATGAGATAATGATTGGTACAACTCGTAAATCACCAATATTTATCTCTCCAGCTTTTACTTGCTGTGTATTACTCATTTCCATTTTATTTCTCCTCTTGTCTCTCTTGACTTCTTTTTAACAATAAAGATAACGGCTTTGTAATCTTTCTCAATGGATTTCCATCCTGATATGTAATCGATAAAATGCATGCGCCTTCTATCATCGCCGCTATGGTTATTCCTAGTTCTTCCGCCTGTTCTCTTTCAAACCCATACTGAACAAGGATTTGAGCATGTAAAGACTGTAGATCCTTGAAGACCATTTCACATGAATAACGTAGATTCTCATGTGTAAATGCTGTTTCCGATGCGATTAATCCAATTGATAACCCATCTATACAACTTCTCATGTCAAATACAGCAGCTACATTATAAAGATAATATTCGAATGCTTCTGCTGCTGAATTTTTTCCTGTTAAGTCCTTTTCCGCTCCTTCCAACAGAAGCTTTCTCATCATCGAGATCGCTTCGATGGCAATTTCTTCTTTTCCGTTAGGGAAGTGATAATAAATTGAACCTTTGGGAGCACCACTTTCTTCAATGATTTGATTAAGCCCTGTTCCGTTATAACCTTGTCGTTGAAAAAGCCGTGTTGCAGTTTGCAAAATGACATCCCTTGTGTTTTGTTTTTCCTTCATCCAAAGCCCACTCCCGAAAAAAATTATAGCAACCGGTCTAGAGTATGTTAACGAATTTTTTTTTGTGAGTCAACAAGAATGACTTTAACTTTATATAATCTTTACAATGGAATTCAGCCGTATAGCATTCGAACAGATTATGGATAGGCTAGGTCATTCAGACGATCAAAACACCAAAAACGGCTAGTCCCACATTACACGAGAAATGAAAATGAAGCTTCCTAAAAGTTTTCACAACTCTTGAGAAGCCTCGATTTAATTTGCTATGTTATTTTTCATTTCTTTAACGATAAAGTATAAAGCGCTAGGGAGGTAAATTACTGCGCCGATTATTTTTCTTGCTTTAAATAGCTCAGCACCCGATGATAAGGACATTTTGATAACGAAGTATCATCATCTCTCAAAAAATATTGTCTCCACTCAAAGTTATCTTCGGCACCGTAACTTTTCAAGTCTGGATGGATAGGGACCACATCATAGTTGACCAATCTTTCACGGACTTTCGCTTTAATGTTTCGAGCAAAACTCTCCTTCCTATTAAATTCCTGCAGTACCCACCGAGGGGTGATGGCCAGCATCATTACATCAAAATGCCGACTTTGACGGTTAACGTTTGCAGGAGTTGCGCAATACATAAAGTATTTTTCCCCATTAAAACAAAACTCCCATATTGGATTGTGAGGATCCATTGGGATTTCAGCAGGCCATTCAGTTGAGTCGATTGCCGTTAAGCCACTAAGTTGCTTCCAAAATAACTGTTCATAATCCTCCACCGTATAGGTCTCCCTAAGATCCTTAGGTGTTTGATAGAAAATAATTAGCGAGGTGTAGGAACCGAAATTTCTAGATTCGCTGGTGAACAGGCTCAGTAGGTGTGCTAGCTCATTTAATGTGTCATTTCTCTGCGGGTCTCCAACAAATCCATAACGCAATTGGTTCTTAAAAAAACCAATTGTAGCCGGAATACATGGAAAAGGCCGGTTCTTATCACTCATCTTTGCAGAAAACTTCTCTAGTACCGTTCGTTCCCAATTGTTTAGCAATTGTCGATGTGAAGGGGCATCCATATATAAATCTCTCACGTTGTTCAACTCCCATTCTTTCATCAGTATATTCAAGGGCCTAAACAAATGAGAGATGTCCAGGGATAAATGGGCGACCCTCTTGTATTGGTAGATCTCCCCATGATCCAATAACCTCTATCCACGACGTAACAATAAAGAAGCTTCCCAAAAGTTTCAATACTAATGGGAAGCTTCTTTAGATTTCAGTTTTCAAGATTGTCAGGGAATTCATTACTTTTCTATAATTACATTAAAAATTGTTTAGCGAATGCCAATAAAAAATTAGAACCCATTATCCACTAACCATTTCATAAGCTCTTCTTCTCTTTGCTTATTATCTTCTTGTCTTGCATCGAATTTACGCATTTTCTTCTGCGCAATAATTTTTCCATCTACCATAAACAGGATTCTTTCTGTTTTTGCTGCCACCTTTACATCATGCGTAACAAGCATTACCGTTGTCCCATTATTATTAATCTCTGCAAGAATTGACATAATCTCTTCTGTCGATTTGGAATCTAGTGCTCCGGTCGGTTCGTCTCCAAATATGATATCCGGATCATTTATTAATGCCCTACAGATGCCTACTCTCTGCAGCTGTCCACCAGAGGCTTGCGTGATATTATGATTTGCAAGTTTTTCAATCCCTGTCATTTTCATCAGTTTTTTTGCTTTTTGATGTACGGCATTTTTATCCGCATCTTTTGATACAAGTGCAGGAAACATAACATTGTCAATCAATGACAGATTCTTTAATAAATTAATATCCTGAAAGATAAATCCCATTGATTTCAGTCGAATCTTGGCCAATTCTTCTTCTTTTAGATGATCAATTTCTCGACCATTAAATTTCACACTACCAGCAGTAATTCTATCCATACCACTAATATTATAAAGGAGTGTAGTTTTCCCGCTTCCCGATGGTCCCATAACCGAAACGAATTCTCCTTCTTCAATCTCCAGGTTAACATCCTTTAAGATATGAATCTCATGACCTTTCCCCAATACTACTTTTTTGTTCATGCTACTTGCTTCAATTATATTGGTCATCTATATTCCTCCTATGTCAAATATACCTATCAAAGTCTATTTCTTCTGAGGGTCTTGGAATGCTTCTTTAGAAAAACAATTGTTGTCTATACTTAAGGGATGTATTCCATAACAGCAGAAAATACCCTGGGTCCTCACCTTAAGTACTGTTAGCTTCTTAAAAGGACAGATAAATCCTTTTTTATGGCTACCTTACAGGACATTAATATCGTCAATCCAACCACTACAATCAACACTAACGGACAAAGCAACCAGGTCTGCCATACAATATGAACAAATTCAATTTTTGCCGCTCCCATAGAGGTCATGGCCATACTGACAAGAAATTCTCCTAGAAGATTCGAAGCCAGAACTCCAAGAATGATTCCCGCTACCAGTACCAACAGTGTACCTGCCATATATTGATGACTAATTTGCATTGAAGTTAATCCCAAACTTCGCATGATGGCAATCTGGGACATATCTTTTGAGAGTAACATTCGAAGGAATAATGCCGTGATTAATATAGCTATGATGATCGCGATTGAGATTCCGGCTATTACTACGGTACCCATCTGCGCTATGATATTTCCAAGCGTCTGCTGCGTATATTCTTTGATATCATTTACCTGTGCAGTACTATAAACATTCTGGTAATAGTCCAATTTTTCACGAATATCAACACCTTCAGCCAAATCCATACTCACAATGTACCAAAGAACGGCCTCTTCATTTATCCCAAGACTCGTATGCGCCTTTGCTGTTTTGCCCCCGTTTGTAATATCCTGATAAATACCCGTAACTGTTAATGTCCGTTCTTCCCCACCTACCTTGACGGTTACTTCATCTCCTACTCGCTTATTTAATCCGTCTTTTGCGGCATTGGCGAAGGAAAGCGAGATTTCTCCTTCCCCCTCTGGTGCTCTGCCTTCCAAATAGTTTAATGGAAATACAGTAAAATCCCCGATTTCAATATTAATATAGTTCCAGGAACCATCGTCATTCTTAACTTGGTAGGAACTTGTTACGTAGGTTGCAAACTTTTCAATATCATTATCATTTTCTAAATCTTCCTGCAGTTTTATAAAATCTTCCGCAATACGATCGGTTCTTCGAAGATCGATTCGCACATCGTGTTTTCCTATTCCCATATAGGAGGAAAACTCTGGTGAACTTAGGGTGTTATAAATATTTACTGGAAGTATGACAATGAACGTACATACAATAAAAATAACAAACAGCAGCCTATATAATTTGAAACGTTTCCACACATCCACAAGCCCCATGTAAATATTCGTGCTGAAGAATTTGTTCTTTATCAATTGGAAACTATGTTTTCTGTTCTTTCCGCTATCTATAGAGTCTCCCCTTAATGCATCCACCGCGGAAATTTTATCAATTTTTTTCAGTACTCGCTTGCAGTACATCACAATCATGAAATATACGAGTAGTGGAGCAATAAGCGATGATAAGTATTTTAAATTTCCTGATAAATCGGAAGAAATATATAGCCTAATATTTCCGTTTAACAGATTTATCGTTGCAAAGGAAAGCAGATAACCCATCGTACCGGCTACTAATGACATGGCCCGGTATTTATTAAGATATACCTTCTTTATGTCCTCTTTGGATATTCCTATTGCTTTCATAACACCGATTTCTCTTAGATCTTCATCTATCGTTGCCACAAATATAAGCCTGATACAGAGCAAAGCTATGATGATTAGCAAAATACTGATAAGAATTATGACCATTGCAACTGCAACATCTGACATAGCATTAAACAACAGAAACATCTTTCCTCCGATTGTAGGACCGTTTGCCGGAAGACCTGCCTCGATATATGCTGTCTGAACAGTATCAACATCTCCGTTTTCATTCATTTTGAATTCAATCAAGTATTCCATTCCCCCTGGTCCCATCACAAACATGTCATAAAAGTCATTATAATTAGTAACAAATCTTTTGGAGGAAGTAAGGGAAGAGTTCATTTCAAAATCTCTTGCATAATCTGAAATGACAAACTCTTTTTCATACCCATTGCTTTTCACTGTAATCGTATCACCTATTTTTAAGTCATACTGTTCCATGAAATAGATGGGCACAGCTACGAACCCTTCCTTAACATCCAGCTTTTCATTGTCCAGGTTCAATATAAAGTCAAATTTACTATTCTGAACAACAAATGAAATATCCTGTATCGTGCCGGCCAATGTTTGATTTTGACCAATATGAATATTGCTTCCATCTACATTTTGGAGAATCATCGTCTCCTGCATCGCTATATGTTCACGGTATTGAGCAGTGAATTGGTCAATTGCAGCCTGGTCATATTCTCCGGTATGCATCTGCGCGATATCAGCTGGTACTGCACGTTCCTCCAGTTTCGACATCGACTGAATCAAAGTGGTCATATTATTTACTGCACTTGTTGCCAAGGTAACTGCCATCGTTATAAACAATAGAACGGATATAGTTGAAATCTTATTCCTGATGAAATCGTTCTTTACAATTTTTAGAAACAAAATTATATCTCCTTCCAATAAGACTGTTTTTAGACTTGAACTTACCAGAACCATCATACTAAATGGAAATTATTAGAAAAACATACTTGAGCCTAATCTTTACTAAGACCACAGACCTATTTAGTAATTTGACTATGAGAGAAAATTAGAATAATTAACCAAAGTAAAAGAAGGGAAGCGAACGAGTTACAATTGCTTTTTTCGTTTAGAGAATGAGAAGATGATAATTTACTGAATCGTTATGGGGTTTTAACGTACTTTTACTACCGAGAGATGCTAGTGTATAGCGCTGAGGAAATTGGATTTGATTGGCATAGCCATGTAGATAAATAAATTCCGAAAGTAGGATTCATGTCACCAAACAAAAAAGCTTCCCACAAGTTTCAAGCTCATGGGAAGCTTCATTTAATTATTTTATTCTCAGGGGAGGCGTGGGTTATTACAACATACCACCCGTAGATTTGAAAAATCATTTATCGAAAGAAAACGAATCATTTTGTACATCCTTCACAAGTAAATATATAACAATATGCGTTGATATTTATAGACCATATTTCTATCCTCAGAGTCCTGCTGCCACTTTTACTTTTTTTCTAGTCGTTCCAATATAACTCTTCCAGTAGAAGCTGTTTTCCAAACTGGTTTGTATGTCGCACCCCACTCTTCTAACAACTCTTCATAAAAGTGTGTTCGCAGATAATTATAATAGTCTATTTTCCCATCCGATTTTCTTTTGCTATATCTCACATTGTGAAGAAAATCTTCAACATGAACCCAAGAATATTTTGAAGCCAGGCGCAGAATCATCCGAGCATCTTCGAAATACCTACCATCCCAAGGGTCATTGGTTAGCCAACCTCCAACATTTTTCACATACTCCGTACGGTAACACCTTGGATTTACCATAAAACCAAGTTTTAATAACATATCATATTTATCAGAGAAGTACGGCTGAATGATGTTATTATATAACTTTAAAAACCCGTCTTCTGTTTCCTCCCAAAGTCTATGATTTCCATAAGCGTAAGCCGCGTGTGGAGTCCTTTCCAGACTTGCGATTAATTTTTCAGCTGCATGACATTCAAGCCAATCGTCTCCATCTAGTTGAATAAAATAGGGGGTATTTATATGCTCAAGGGCTTTATTTAGAACTTTCGATATTCCCTCGTTTTCTCTCGATTCAATAATTTCAATTTTCGAACTCTTTATCATAGATTGGAGTCTTTTGATCGAATCATCTGTAGAAGCATCGTCTATAATAATAATTTTTTCCGGCTGCAGTGTCTGTTCTAATGCACTGATTAACGCACCGGGTAAGGTATCTCTATGATTAAAATTTGGAATCACAATAGTATATCTTGATTGACTCACTTGATTGTGATTTTCTTCAAGCCTATTTAAATAGTATGAACCATTAATACTTTGCCAAATAGGGATACGCTCATTTCCCCATTCACTTAGAACTTGATTAAATAATTCGTATCGATACTCCCTCGCTAAAGGACGTGATTTTTTAAAATTTTCTAAATTCTCTTTATATAGTCTTCGATGATATAAAAATTTATCTACCCAAATACAGTCATATTTACTAGCTATTCTTAAGGTAATTTGCACATCTTCCGCAATGGCATCTCCCTTTTTTTGTGCCAACCACCCTCCTACATCCCGTAAACATTTTGTACGAAATAAACGTGGAACCATTGCATAGTTCATTCTATACAGTAAATCATATTTATCTTCGTACTGCCCTATTGTAATCTCTTCTTCTTCAATAATATTATCCTCTTCATCATATAAATATTTAATATGATTACCATATATTAAGCCTGCAGTAGGATGTGAATGAGCAGCTTCTAACAGGGATTCTATTGCCTCAGGAAATAACCAGTCATCTGCATCCAACTGTAAAAAAAATTCAGTCTCAACTAAAGATAGCGCGTAATTATTAACATTGTTCAATCCAATATTATTATTTAAGGAAATACATTTAATTCTATTATCCTTTAAATAAGGATTTACAAACTCTAACGAACGATCCGTTGAATGGTCATTTATAATTAATAGCTGCCAATATTTATAAGTTTGGTTAATCACACTTTTTATGGCATCCTCAATAAATCGTTCTTTATTATATAAAGGAATCACAACGGTAACCTTTGGCTTTCGCATCTTTTTCATATCACTCCTTTTGCTTTGGAATTAGCTTGATCGATTGCCATAAGTCGGGGTGGCCAACCGTCGTGGCTTCAAATTCATCTCCCCATCGCAATAACGCTTTTTCCGTTTCTAATTTTCTTAATTGATTATATATATAGGCATTCTGATCTAAACTCAAATTTGACTGGTGATAACGAAAATTATATAAATCCTTATCTACATATAAAAAATTATATTTATCTAATAATCGAAGAAGCATGCGCCGGTCTTCCATCATTCTTCCTTGTGTAAGCGAATCTATTTCCCAACCACCAACATTTCTTACACAACTTGTTCTATAAAATCTAGGTTGGACCATGGGATCATACGTTACAAATTCGTATCGATCTTTAAACGAGCGATGTTTGACCTTCTTATGAAAATGAAGTACACCATTATTTTCATGCCAATGAATCGTATTCCCATATGCTAATGCAGTATTGGCAGGTTGATTATCCATTTCATTTAAAAGAACATTGATCGTTTCTGGTTCAATCCAATCATCTCCATCCACTTGAATAAAGAAATCGGATTGAATAAAATCAAGGGCTTCGTTTAACACATGACAAATACCTTCATTTTTCTTTCTAGAAATGATTTTAGTATTTTTAGGATCAGTAATCCTTTTGATAACTGAAAGTGTATTGTCTGTAGAACCATCATCAATAACAAGTAATTCCCAATTTTTATATGTTTGTGCATAAATTGATTCGACGGCCTTCTTGATGTACTGCTCCTTATTGTAAGTGGGAACAACAACTGTAACGAGGCTCAATCCATCTTCACGTCCCGGGTCCTGTCCCTGGTCCTGTTCCCGGGCCGGTTCCTGGTCCTGTTCCCGGGCCAGTTCCAGGTGCACCTGAAAGATTGTTGAGATTAGTAAATTGATTAGTAGCGTGTTGCTGGTTTTCAGGCATTTTGGAACTAGATTGCAATGTTAATTTATTCGGATGGCCTTCCGAATTTTTAGAGATAATGTAATTGACTCTTTTCCACCCTAAGCCGAACGTTTCCATGACGGGTTCATACTCATCGCCCCATCTTTTTAATGAATCACGTACTGTCCATTCTTCCACTTCCGCATATTTCTCAACGTTCCTAGAATGACTATCCTTGTGAAAACGTTGATTATATAACATTTGATCCATCCAATAAAATCTAAAATGCTCAATGAGTTTGTGTAAAATTCGCTTATCTTCTAAATAGCGGCCTTCATAAGGGTCATCAGTTGGCCAGCCTCCTACAAAACGTAATGAAGAAGTTCGATAAAAGCGAGGCCACACAGACGTATTCGATAATAGAAAATCATATTTATCTTTAAATTGCCTATTTTTATATACTTCAGTCAATATACGGTTTCCATTTTCATCCTCATGGGTGATTTGTATATTACCGGAAATAACTGCTACATCATTTGGTTGTTTATCTGCCTCATTTACCAAAATTTCAAGTGTATGAGGGTAAAACCAATCATCACTGTCTAATTGAATTAGATACGGTGTTTCAACAAGGTCCAATCCACTATTTAGCGCTTTGGATTGTCCAACATTTTGTCCTAATCGCTGTAATTTAACTCGGGGATCTTCTAAAAAATCTTTGATTTGACTAATATAATCATCAGTTGAACCATCATCAACTAATATTAACTTCCAATTTTCATAAGTTTGGTTAAAAACGCTCTCAATAGCTTCCTTTATATAATTTGCTCGGTTGTAAAATGGAATTACAACTGTTACTTTTGCTGTATCTAAGAGCTGAGCTTGTTGTTTTTTTTCGTTTTTCGAGATGAAATTCTGTCGCATTTTTTCAAACAAGGAAAACACACTCCATTCTTTATATCTATCTTTATATCTTTTTAATTTTTCATCACACATCCTTTAAATCTCGACACTTATACATAAAATCAAACCATAGTTTTGCAATGTTCTCCGGAGATGATTTTTTGCTTTCTTCTAAGGAGTTGCTTACAAGTTTCTTATATCCTCTTCTGTCCCTCAGTAGTTCATCTAATGCCAAACCAAAACGTTCTTTTGATTCTTCTGACCACATTAAAACTTTCGGCTCTTTTGTGGATTTTTCCCATTTTAAATCTTCTAAGAGTATTTGACTGGAAGCCACTTCAGACAGTGCAGCCACTTTTGGGGCAATAACAGGCACCCCACTAGCCATTGCTTCCTTTACGTATGTGGCTCCAGTTTCCCATTTGCTTCCGCAAATTAGAACGTGCCATGAACGCATTAATTCAGCAAGTTCATGATGGGGAACTTGATAGTACATCTTTAAATTTTTGGGGGATTCTTCTAACCATAAATGCTGATATTGTGGTCTATTACCTTGAACCATAATGAATTGAATATCTGGAAATCGTTTTGCTAAAAATGGAATCACTTCCATTCCTTTCGTGGAAAGATCAGGTTAATCTCTACCAATCCAACCCACCGTTTATATGCTTGGATTTTTCACCAACCTTAAATAGACTGTAATCAACCATATTAGGGATAACTTTTATATACTGTTCGGGGT
This sequence comes from Lysinibacillus sp. SGAir0095, assembly GCF_005491425.1. Classification (NCBI taxonomy): domain Bacteria; kingdom Bacillati; phylum Bacillota; class Bacilli; order Caryophanales; family Bacillaceae; genus Lysinibacillus; species Lysinibacillus sp. SGAir0095. The sequence continues at coordinate 3,723,834 of NZ_CP028083.1, forward strand.
ATTGATTCCATTTATTTAGGACTATGCCTTTTTGCCACTGTGAGTACACGACTAATGGAATAGTAGTTTCAGGGCGTTGATTTAAGTAAAGATTCGGTCCTAAACTAAAATTTTTTTCTTTGGGATCGGTTTGAAAAGAGTTAAAGGAATAGTGATTCCACCAATTGGGTTCAGTTTTAGATACAATTCTAACTTTTTCGGGTTCATATAAAGGTTTTTGACCTTCGTTTGGGGCAAAAGCTAGTTCTATATCATTCGGACATAGTTTGGTTAACCATTTTGCTCGCAAACTATTTTCTATTATAGGTCCCAAAGCATCTTGAGTTCTGAAATAGTCTAGGATGAAGCGGAACTTAAACATAGATTTTTAACCTCCTTTCAATAACGGCTTCTTGTAAGTTTATGTTGGGTCAAGCATCGTTGTATATGTTTTTGTCACAGGTTAGCATAAATAAAAAATATTAATTCAGCTAAAAAATAGAAAGAGTTCTAGTGTGCTGCCTAATCACTTTCAAGTTGCTTCTCCCCGATATCTATGCTATGTACGGTTTAGCCAGTTTGTAAAAATATGACATAGAGTAGGGTCTATATCCTAACCCAATATTAGAATTTTTATAGCAACTTACATTTATCCTCACACCCCTATCTAGATGGTAAGACTAGATTGACAAAAAGTATAAATGGCTTAGACAAATACTAGAATTTTGTATAACGAATAAGCATTATTCTTGTAGAAGTTTGCATCAACAGGAAGATGAAAATATAGGATAATTTTTTCATCTGATTAAGTCTTGGGTTCACTTAGGTCATACTGACAATTAAAATACAAAAAAAATTATCCCCGCTTAACACTAGAAATAAAAAAAGAGGCTTCTCAAAAGTTCAATGAACTTTTGAGAAGCCTCGATTAAAATGTTAGCAAATCACTTTCACCTTACATACAAACCCAGTAATATCAATGGTTTGACGGCTTTATTACATCATGCCGCCCATTCCGCCCATATCTGGAAGTGCTGGAGCGTTTGGTTCTGGAATGTCTGCTACTACTGCTTCTGTTGTTAAGAATAGAGCAGCTACAGATGCAGCGTTTTGTAAAGCTGAACGAGTAACTTTCGCTGGGTCAACAACACCCGCTTCGATCATGTTTACCCATTCGCCGTTAGCTGCATTAAAGCCTACGCCAACTTCTTCGCGTTTTAAGCGGTCTACGATGATTGAACCTTCAAGACCTGCATTGTTTGCGATTTGACGTACTGGTTCTTCAAGAGCACGTAATACGATACGTACACCAGTTGCTACATCGCCATCTACTGAATCAATAACTTTTTCAACTGCAGAGTATACGTTTAGAAGTGCTGTACCACCACCTGATACGATACCTTCTTCAACAGCAGCACGAGTTGAGTTTAGAGCGTCTTCGATACGTAGTTTACGTTCTTTTAGCTCAGTTTCAGTTGCAGCACCAACTTTGATTACCGCTACTCCACCAGCTAGTTTAGCAAGACGTTCTTGTAATTTTTCTTTATCAAATTCAGAAGTAGTTTCTGCAATTTGAGCACGGATTTGGTTTACGCGAACTTCGATTTCGTCTGCATTCCCAGCACCTTCGACAATTGTTGTATTGTCTTTAGACACGACAACTTTACCAGCGCGACCTAATGTTGTTACATCAGCTGTTTTTAAATCTAAACCAAGATCTGATGTGATTACTTGACCACCAGTTAATACAGCGATATCTTCTAGCATTGCTTTACGACGGTCACCGAAGCCTGGAGCTTTAACAGCTACCACGTTAAATGTACCACGTAATTTATTTAAGATTAATGTTGTAAGAGCTTCTCCTTCAACATCCTCTGCAATGATCAGTAATGGACGGCTTTGTTGAACAACTTGTTCAAGTAAAGGTAAGATTTCTTGGATGTTTGAAATCTTTTTATCTGTAACTAAAATATAAGGGTTGTCTAATACTGCTTCCATTTTGTCAGTATCAGTTACCATGTAGTGAGATACATATCCACGGTCAAATTGCATACCTTCCACTACATCTAACTCAGTAGTAAACCCTTTAGATTCTTCAATTGTGATAACACCGTCAGTACCTACACGTTCCATAGCGTCTGCGATGAAGTCACCCACTTCTTCATCAGCAGCAGAAATTGCAGCAACTTGAGCAATTGCTTCTTTGTTTTCTACTGGACGAGAAATAGCTTGTAATTCTTCTAGTGCCGCCGCTACAGCTTTGTCCATCCCTTTACGGATACCAACAGGGTTAGCTCCTGCAGTTACGTTTTTAAGTCCTTCGCGAATCATAGCTTGTGCTAAAACTGTTGCAGTAGTCGTACCGTCACCAGCGATTTCGTTCGTTTTAGAAGCAACTTCCGCTACTAGTTTCGCACCCATATTTTCATATGCGTTTTCAAGTTCGATTTCTTTTGCGATTGTTACACCATCATTTGTAATTAATGGAGAACCGTATTTTTTTTCTAGAACTACATTACGTCCTTTTGGTCCTAAAGTTACTTTTACTGCATTCGCTAATTTATCAACACCTTGAAGCATTAAAGAACGAGCTTCTTCAGAGAATTTAATATCTTTTGCCATTTTGTCTACCTCCAAATTTATATTTTTCTATTCAAAATCAAAAGTAGCATGTGAGCGCCGTTAGGATTATGTATGGCGCCCTTATTGCTTAAGATTAACTTTTAATATAATTAGCCAATAACAGCTAATACATCACTTTCGCGAAGGATTAAGAACTCTTTGCCTTCATATTTCACTTCTGTGCCTGAGTATTTAGAGAAGATAATACGATCGCCCGTTTTTACATCAAGCTCGACGCGTGTGCCGTTATCTAGTACACGACCAGTTCCCACAGCAACTACATTACCTTCTTGTGGTTTTTCTTTTGCTGAATCTGGAAGTACAAGTCCTGATGCTGTAATTTCCTCCACCTCAACTAGTTCGATAATGATACGATCACCTAATGGTCTTAACAAGTGAAACAACCTCCTACAAATTATAGTTTATATAATCTTATTAGCACTCTCTTCTTACGAGTGCTAACACAATTATTATAATAATGAATTATTTTTACATTTGCAAGTCAGAAGCCTAAAAATTTTGTTTTCTTTCCGTATTCATCTACAATAGAAGCATAGAGTATTATTATTAAAACTTGAAACTTGCCGGTGATAGTTTAGCTACTTCTATTTCTGGATATACATTAATTTTTTTAAATTAATCTTTATCCGAAAAAAATTATAAGACTAGTTTTAGAAAGAGGGAATTTTTCTATTGAGTACTTCTATGAAAGTTCAAACACAAAAAACCGCCTTTTATGTTTTAATCACTTACATAGCCGTTCAATTATCTGGCTTCCTATTAAGAATTCCACCTATTAAGTCATTCTTCCTTCAATTTTTTTCACAAGATGGAAATGAAGAAATTGCTCTAGCTGGATGGTGGTCTACAATCTCTTTTGCAATTGCATTCTTAGTTTGTATATTCTTAATTTCTAAAAATAAGAACTTCTGGGATGTATTTAAAGGAGAAAAAGCTTCAATTCCAGTATCAATTGGCTGGGGCATTATAGGATTTTTCCTAGTATTTCTAGGTCAAGCAATAGGTGCGATTATCGAGACAGGGCTGGGCATTCAAAAAGGTTCTGAGAATACAGAAACAATTATTCTATTAACAGAGGTAGCCCCTATTATGATTCTTGCTACAGTTGTTTTAGGGCCAATTTTAGAAGAATTTGTTTTCCGACGTGTTATCTTTGGTTCGATTGTACAAACACAGAATTTTTGGGTTGCGGGTATTATCAGTTCCATCATATTTGCCCTTATTCATTTAGACTTTACACACATCATTCTATATACGATCAGTGGATTTATCTTTGCCTTCTTATACTACAAAACACGTAGATTACTTACTTCCATTATCGCACATATGCTGTTAAATGGTTTTGTGACAATTGTTCAAATGAACGCCCATCTATTTCAATAGTTTTACTCCATAAAAAAAGCCTATTTCAAAAGTAATTTTACTTTTGAAATAGGCTTTAAAAATTATTGGCGATTTGTCATTTCTTCAATTTGTCGGCGTTGTTCAGCCAACAAGTCTTCCACCTGTATTTTTTGTTCAAGTTCTTTCTCTTCTTGTATCCGCAGTGCTTCTGCCACCAAGTATTTTTTATAGCCAATTCGTGCTATCACAATACTGATCTCATATAACACAAACAAGGGTATTGAAATCAAAATATATGAAATAATATCTGGCGGTGCTACAAGTACTGCTAGTACAAATAAGACAAAATAGGAATACTTCCTAAATTTGACCATAAGCTGAGGATTTAATATCCCCAGTCTTGCTAAGAAAAGCATCACAACAGGCAATTCAAAAATAATACCGAATGGTACGACCAATTTAAACAAAAAGCCGAAATATTCATTAATCCCAATTGTTTGTTGAATATCTAAATCATCCGATAATTGCATCATGAAATTCATGACATTCGGGAATAAAATATAATAACCAAATGCTAGTCCTGCAACAAACAATAAAAATGCATATGGGATATATTTTAATGTTGCTTTTCGCTCAGTTTCATGCAGCCCTGGTGTGATAAACGCCCAAAGCTGATAAAGGATAATTGGCGAAGTAATGATAAACGCTACAATAAAAGTAACTTCCAAATACACAGTAAGTGGATCCCCAACATTGAAAGCGTTTAAAGTTAATTGCTCTGCTTGTTCGCTATACTGAATAGATTTAATAATCGGCTTTGCAAAATAAAAGCTCACAATTAAGGCGAGAACAAAGAAAATGGCACAAATGAATAATCGTTTTCTTAATTCTTCTATATGTTCAATAACAGTGAGTTGTTTTGGATTCATGGAAATAGACATCCTTAACTTACTTGTTTTCTTTATCTAGATCTTTTTGCTCGATGACACTGACGCTCTTTTTCTTGTCGTCTTCATCTTCCAATAACCCACTCGTTCCCTTTTTGAACTCACGAAGTGTTGTTCCCATCGCTCTTCCTAATTCAGGAAGTTTCTTTGGTCCAAAAATTAATAGGGCTACTACACAAATAATAACTACGGCAAATGGTGAAATTGCATTTAAATGCACGACCATTGTAGCCACCTCCTCTATTATATGTACATTTTATCGCATCTTGTCGCATTTTGCTAATGGATAAATTTAAATACTTTGTGTCAATCACTATTACGTATTAAATAGATCAACGCTTCTAGTTCGACTGATAAATCGATATTCAACATCTTCATGGAATCTGGTACATTTAACCTTACTGGCGTAAAGTTTAATATCCCTTTCGCATCAATTGCAACTAATCGGTCTGCCATCATTTGTGCAGAACGTGACGAAACCGTTAAGATGGCCAATTCTGCATTATATTCATGGTACATTTCCTCTAAACGATCTGGATGGTAAACAGGAATTCCATTTACCTCCATACCATCGTGTGGTGCTTTTGAGTCAAATGCTACGACAATCCTTGTATTGTGGTTTTTTTGGAAATTGTATTTTAAAAAGGCGTTTCCTAAGTTACCCACACCGATTAACGCAACATTTGCTCCTTCGTCTTGATCTAGCGTTTCTCTAAAAAATTCAAGCAAATGAAGAACATCATACCCATATCCCTTTTTGCCAAGAGCACCAAAATAAGAAAAATCCCGACGAATTGTAGCTGAATCAATTTTCATTGCCTCACTCAACTCTTGGGAGGAGATTCTTCTCTTTCCTTCATTGGCAAAGTTTTGCAAAAAACGATAATAGAGTGGAAGTCTTTTTGTCGTTGCTTGTGGAATTTTCAATTCATGCTTCACACATTATCCCCCAATCTATTTCCCAAACTACTTTTCACCTCATCTGTTAAAGTGATTTTTGTAGTTTACATCCCTTATTTAAATTCTTATACCTCGGAACTCTGCTATTTCTAAATGCAGAATCAATTAAACACTGTTCCTATTTATATAAATCAAAATCGTTTTCATCTTACTAAACATGCAGAAATAAGTAAAGCATCCGCATTGCGCAAGGATTCCCCATCTATTACACTAAAGATAGAACTGAGGTGTAAAAAATGATTGTTTTACAAGTAAATCAATTATATAAATCTTTTGTGACAGATGAAATACTTAGTGGCGTAAAATTAGAAGTTCAACATAGAGATCGAGTTGCATTAGTCGGGCGTAATGGAGCCGGAAAATCAACATTACTCAAAATTATCGCAGGTCAAATGTCGTATGATTCAGGCGAAATTATCATTCCTAAGGACGTCAGGATTGGCTATTTAGAGCAGCATGCCGGCATAGAGTCAAACTTGTCGATTTGGGACGAAATGATGACAATATTCGATTCCTTGCGAAGCCAGGAAAGTAAATTACGTTCACTTGAACAACGAATGGCTGATCCAGCTGTTTACGAAAATCCGGAAAGCTATGCACGGATAATGGCAGAGTATGATCAATTACAGCATGATTTTAAGGATGCTGGTGGTTATCAATACGAAGCAGATACTCGTTCAGTGCTTCACGGAATGCAGTTTTTCCCGGAGGATTACGAAAAACCTATCTTATCCCTTTCCGGTGGGCAAAGAACGCGCTTAGCATTAGCAAAGTTATTATTAAGTAAGCCCGATCTTTTAATTTTGGACGAGCCTACTAACCATCTTGATATCGAAACTTTAAGCTGGTTGGAAAATTACCTAAAGGGGTACGAGGGTGCAATCCTAATTGTTTCCCATGACCGTTACTTCTTGGACCAGGTTGTGTCGATTGTTTACGAGGTTTCCAGAACTCATGTGACAAAATATGTTGGAAACTACAGTGCATATTTAGATGAGAAGGCAAAAAACTATGAACGAGATCTAAAAATGTTCGAACGCCAGCAGGATGAAAAAGCAAAACTAGAGGCATTTATTCAAAAAAATATTGCCCGTGCTTCCACAACAAAAATGGCCCAAAGCCGCAGAAAGGTTCTTGAACGAACAGAGTGGATGGATTCACCTGATGGGGATGAGCGTTTAGCAAACTTTGGCTTTACCATTGATCGACAAAGTGGAAATGATGTACTGTCGGTTGATGACCTGATAATCGGCTATACGGAAAAAACTATCTCCAAAAACATAAATATGCGTATCTTCCGTGAAGACCGTATTGCACTTGTGGGACCAAACGGTGTTGGGAAATCCACCCTACTTAAAACCATCGTCAAAGACTTGCCTATTCAATCAGGGGGTATTCGATATGGCGCAAATGTTCAAATTGGTTATTATGACCAAGAACAAGCTAAACTAACTGGTAACAAATCCGTACTCCAAGAGCTTTGGGATGAATGGCCATTATTAAATGAAAAGGATATTCGTACGATATTGGGGCGTTTTTTATTTAGTGGTGATGATGTTTCAAAGCCAGTTAGTTCATTATCTGGTGGAGAAAAAGCTCGGGTTGCACTAGCAAAGCTCATGATGCAAAAAGCAAATTTGCTCGTATTGGATGAGCCGACCAACCATCTTGACTTAGACAGTAAAGAGGTTTTGGAGAATGCGCTTATTGATTATCCCGGTACCCTATTATTCGTTTCCCATGACCGTTATTTTATAAATCGTATCGCGACGAAGGTAGTCGAATTATCGGGAACTGGTTCTTTTGAATACTTGGGCGACTACGATTATTATCTTGAAAAAAAACAAGAACTTAAAGAATTAGCGGAAATGAAAGCTGCTGCAAATAAGACATCCATAAAAGTAACAGACTCGACACCGACGTCTAAAGCTTCTACTTCCCAAATTGATAAGGATGCAAAAAAGCGTGAACGACAGATCCGTCGTACGATTGAAGAAATTGAAAAGAATATGGTTGAAGTAAGTGAACAAATTGCAAGCATTGAAGCTAAGCTTTGTGAACCAGATATCTTTAAGGATCATGAACAAGTGATGAAGTACCAATCTGAACTTGATTCTATAAAATCAGCGCACGAGGAACTTGAATTACAATGGCTCGAGTTAAATGATGAGCTTGAGAATATTATATCCTCCTAATAGAAACTGACTGAATACCATGTGCATATGTACATGGTATTTTTATTATCCCTCAATAATTTACATATATCTTGGTCAATAGACAAATTTCGATAAAAAATCTCCACAAATTTATACACACCATAAATTTAGTAATATCAACATATCAACACACTTTTCCACATTATCCACAGTTTTATTTTTATTAATCCACAATTCATTGTGTAAAAAATGACACTATATATAGTTTTACCACACCTTATCCCCAACTTATCCACAATTTGTGCATAAGTACGAATGTTCGCCTTGACAATTTTAAAAAAATATTGTTAGTCTGTGGATAAGTTTTCTGAAAAATTATACAAAAAGTGAATAACTCAATAACTTAGGAAAAAGTCGACATAAATTAGAATGGTTTATTTTATTAAAAAAATAAAAGCTGCTTCAAATTACTTTGAAACAGCAAACTTCTTTTATATCCAACTTTTTAATTCCTTACCTGGAATCCCATTCATAGCGAGGTCGCCTCGAACTCCTGCCTCATACATATAAGATGCAGCTGCACCAATCATGGCTGCGTTATCCGTACATAGCTTTAAAGGAGGGACAATAAACGGTATGTTCTCAGCTCTAAAGGCTATTTCTAAGCTTGTTCTTAACCCTTTGTTCGCAGATACACCACCAGCGGCAATCACTTGCTTTACTTTGAATTCACGTGCAGCACGTAATGTTTTTGTTGTTAATACTTCTACTACACTGTCCTGGAAGCCTTTTGCAACTTTTTGTGGATTGATTACTTCTCCACGTTGATCCATATTATGCTTATAATTAATAACGGCTGATTTTAATCCACTAAAGCTGAAGTCGTATGAGTTCTCGTCTAGCCAAGCACGAGGAAAATCAATTCCCTCTTCTGCCTCATGTGCCAGCCTGTCAATATGTGGTCCACCTGGATAAGGCATATTTAGAACACGTGCCACTTTGTCATAGGCCTCTCCTGCCGCATCGTCTCGGGTTTCCCCTATCACTTCAAAGCTCCCATGCTCCTTCATTAGTACCAGTTCCGTATGACCTCCTGATACCACTAAGGCTAATAGAGGAAACTGCATCGGCTCAACTAATGCATTTGCATAAATATGACCTGCTATATGATGCACCGGGATGAGCGGTAAGCAATGAGCAAATGCAAAAGCTTTTGCAGCATTAATGCCTATTAATAGTGCTCCTACTAATCCAGGTCCTTCTGTTACAGCTACTGCAGTTAAATCTGACGGCTGCATGTTTGCGTTTTCTAAAGTTTCTTCTATTACTACTGTAATTTGTTCGACATGGTGTCTTGATGCTACTTCTGGAACTACACCACCAAAGCGTTTTTGACTTTCGATTTGTGAAGCTACGACGTTAGAAACAATCTCCGTACCATTTCTAATGATAGCAGCTGCTGTTTCATCACAGCTTGTCTCGATTGCTAATATATATTGATCATTCATTTAAATTCACCCACATTACTAGAGCATCTTCTTGATTATCTGTATAGTATCCCTTACGAACTCCACCATCCTGGAACCCGAGTTTTCTGTAAAGATTCTGTGCAACAAAGTTCGACAATCGAACCTCAAGACTCATAACATCTACATTACGTTCTTTTGCTATACGCATGGCTTCACGCATCAGTCCCTCACCAATACCAAGACCACGTGCCGCTTCGACTACAGCTACATTTGTAATTTGTGCTGTATCAATAACCAGCCACATTCCACAAAATCCAATAATCTTACCATCATGATTTTCTGCCACAACATAGTAAGCAAAATTATTTTCTCTCATTTCATAATGAAACGAATCCAATGTCCAAGGGGTTGGAAAGGATGCTAACTCAATTTCATGAACAACCTCTACATCCTTTGGGGTCATTTTACGATAAAGTACCATTTCTTACTGCCCCTTTTTCTGATCCTTGATCCAATTTGCTTCTGCCTCTGAAATTCGATGATATTGCGGAACAAAGCTGTGAACTTCTTCTACTATTGGCAGTGGTTGCTTTTGTGCCAATTCAATTAGCTTAGATCCTTTTGGTAAGGCTTGCGATGAAGATACAAAGCTCGCCTGATCACCTAATTGCTCCATAATCTTTTCCTTGAAGTTGTCCACATCTAATCCAACGAACAAAACTGGCTCATTCAATTGTTGTAACTGTTCTAATAAGCTCTCTATGGAATTGTGGTGTTCTTTAATGACTGGTTGTAATGTGGTAGCCTGATACACTGCAGCATATACATTCTGTCTTCTTGCATCGAACAATGAACAGATAACGCCATTAAAGTTTCCCCCATTAGCTGCTAATACTTGTAAGCTCGATACTCCTACTAAAGGTTTTTTTAACGTCCAAGCCAATGTTTTTGCAATCGTCACACCAATTCTCAGACCCGTATAGGAACCCGGACCTTCTGAGACTGCAATAGCATCAATATCAGCTGGTTTTAATTCTGCTTTTCTGAAAAGCTCTTCTATTGTGGGCATCACTGTAACAGAATGCGTAAGTTTTTCATTTTGTACAATTTCCTCTACAACTTGTCCATCCTTTACAATGGCGATGGATAGAGGTGAATTGGATGTTTCAATTCCTAACCAAATCATTTTAATAACTCCTCACACAATCGTTCATATCGACTACCGATTGGTTTTAATACAAATTTTCTTTTATCATTATCAATTCGATTAATTTCTATTGCTAATCGTTCATCAGGTAAATACTCTTCTATTAAATGTGCCCATTCCACTACACTCACTGCATCGCCATAAAAGATTTCTTCCCATCCAAGATCCTCATCACTATCCGCTAAACGATAAACATCTAAATGATTAAAAGGTAATCTACCCTCATATTGCTTCATTATTGTGAAGGTTGGACTATTTACAATTCTTGTAATTCCTAAACCCTTTGCAAGCGCTTGTGTAAATGTTGTTTTTCCCGCTCCCAAATCGCCTTCAAGCGTAATCGTATCCTGAGCCTCCAAAAGGAGTGCCAAGCTTTGTGCAAGGCTTTGTGTTTCTTCTAAGGATGCAACTTCTTTTTCATAAATCATTTTAAACTATCCTCTCACATTCACATTACCCTAAGTTTACCTAAACATAGATAAATGTTCAAAGTCTAAACTTATAACTCCAAAAGAAAGCACATTATTTTAATATGTATCAATGAAGATTGAAATTATTAGTGCGATGCTGATTTCGATTTTGTTATTTCATCGTTACTCCATTTTGGTGATTTTTATCGGGTTGAATAGCCCGACTTTTCAACTACTTTTTTCTCTATTACATTTCCATTCTGAAAATGAATTTCGTAGCTTTGAGTCATAAGTGTTTCATCATCCCAAACATATATTCCATCTTCAACTTGCTTTCCTTCTCCCTTTGCGACCTTCACTACTTCGAAATAGGACATTCCATTTTTTACTTTTTCGTATTCCTCTTCATTCATATATTGTTGCCAACGGAATGAATTCATTCCTTCAACCTCATGATATTTATTCACTGTATGATACCATTGTGAAAGAAGCACAATTATTCCAGCGATAACGATAAATAACAAGGCCAATATATTTCGTCTTAATCTTGTTTTATTCAATAAAATCACCTCAAAAAATGACTTACTACCACTATATTTTTGTGACAGTGACATCATGTGACTTTACTGAAAAAAGTAGATTTTTAGTTTTGAAAGTTAAATAAATAGAAAAAGCTCACATAAAGCGATGCTTTACATGAGCGTAAATACAATATGATGGCGGTCCCGACCGGGATCGAACCGGCGATCTCCTGCGTGACAGGCAGGCATGTTAACCGCTACACCACGGGACCAATTTCCATTCTTCAATAAAGATATCATTTTTTAGTTATTTTTACAATATTATTTTAAATTTTACCTCTTCATAATTGAAAAAGAATATCGCAGTCATTTTATTATAAATGATTTTCTCTTACCTTCACTTTGTCTTCGTGGCGAAGGCTTGAAGAACTCTAGCAGTTTGTAATACCGGTTTTATTAGTGATTTATCTTTATTTTGTCACGCTACCCCTTGTATTGGTTATCTCCGTTTTGTCACGTTACAGCTACAGCTCTTATTGAGATCTTTCTGATATCTTTTTCTTAACTGCGCTTAACATTCGATTTCTATAGTTGGGGTTTTTTGCAATAAAAAAACCACTGAATCCTCAGTGGTTTCATTTGCCTAGCGACGTCCTACTCTCACAGGGGGAAGCCCCCAACTACCATCGGCGCTAAAGAGCTTAACTTCCGTGTTCGGTATGGGAACGGGTGTGACCTCTTTGCCATCATCACTAGACTTATTTAGTTGAAAGAACTTTGTTCTCTCAAAACTGGATAAAGACATTGACTGCATTCAAGATTTGGTTAAGTCCTCGATCGATTAGTATTCGTCAGCTCCATGTGTCACCACACTTCCACCTCGAACCTATCTACCTCATCGTCTTTGAGGGATCTTACTTACTTGCGTAATGGGAAATCTCATCTTGAGGGGGGCTTCATGCTTAGATGCTTTCAGCACTTATCCCGTCCACACATAGCTACCCAGCGATGCCTTTGGCAAGACAACTGGTACACCAGCGGTATGTCCATCCCGGTCCTCTCGTACTAAGGACAGCTCCTCTCAAATTTCCTACGCCCACGACGGATAGGGACCGAACTGTCTCACGACGTTCTGAACCCAGCTCGCGTACCGCTTTAATGGGCGAACAGCCCAACCCTTGGGACCGACTACAGCCCCAGGATGCGATGAGCCGACATCGAGGTGCCAAACCTCCCCGTCGATGTGGACTCTTGGGGGAGATAAGCCTGTTATCCCCGGGGTAGCTTTTATCCGTTGAGCGATGGCCCTTCCATGCGGAACCACCGGATCACTAAGCCCGTCTTTCGACCCTGCTCGACTTGTAGGTCTCGCAGTCAAGCTCCCTTGTGCCTTTACACTCTACGAATGATTTCCAACCATTCTGAGGGAACCTTTGGGCGCCTCCGTTACCTTTTAGGAGGCGACCGCCCCAGTCAAACTGTCCACCTGACACTGTCTCCTACCCGGCTTACGGGTATGGGTTAGAATTTCAATACAACCAGGGTAGTATCCCACCGACGCCTCCCTCGAAGCTGGCGCTCCGAGTTCTCTGGCTCCTACCTATCCTGTACAAGTTGTACCAAAATTCAATATCAGGCTACAGTAAAGCTCCACGGGGTCTTTCCGTCCTGTCGCGGGTAACCTGCATCTTCACAGGTACTATAATTTCACCGAGTCTCTCGTTGAGACAGTGCCCAGATCGTTACGCCTTTCGTGCGGGTCGGAACTTACCCGACAAGGAATTTCGCTACCTTAGGACCGTTATAGTTACGGCCGCCGTTTACTGGGGCTTCAATTCAGAGCTTCGCTTGCGCTAACCCCTCCTCTTAACCTTCCAGCACCGGGCAGGCGTCAGCCCCTATACGTCACCTTACGGTTTTGCAGAGACCTGTGTTTTTGCTAAACAGTCGCCTGGGCCTATTCACTGCGGCTCTCATTGCTGAGAGCACCCCTTCTCCCGAAGTTACGGGGTCATTTTGCCGAGTTCCTTAACGAGAGTTCTCTCGCACACCTTAGGATTCTCTCCTCGACTACCTGTGTCGGTTTGCGGTACGGGCACCTCCCGCCTCGCTAGAGGCTTTTCTTGGCAGCGTGAAATCAGATACTTCGCTCTAAAGAGCTCCCCATCACAGCTCAACGTTACAGGAAGCGGATTTGCCTACTTCCACGCCTTACTGCTTGGGCGTACTCAACCAACGGTACGCTTATCTTATCCTACTGCGTCCCCCCATTACTCAAACGGCGGGGAGGTGGTACAGGAATATCAACCTGTTGTCCATCGTCTACGCCTATCGGCCTCGACTTAGGTCCCGACTAACCCTGAGCGGACGAGCCTTCCTCAGGAAACCTTAGTCATACGGTGGATGGGATTCTCACCCATCTTTCGCTACTCATACCGGCATTCTCACTTCTAAGCGCTCCACCAGTCCTTCCGGTCTGACTTCAACGCACTTAGAACGCTCTCCTACCACGGACATCTTAGATGTCCATCCACAGCTTCGGTGAATCGTTTAGCCCCGATACATTTTCGGCGCAGCGTCACTCGACCAGTGAGCTATTACGCACTCTTTAAATGATGGCTGCTTCTAAGCCAACATCCTGGTTGTCTAAGCAACGCCACATCCTTTTCCACTTAACGATTACTTTGGGACCTTAGCTGGTGGTCTGGGCTGTTTCCCTTTTGACTACGGATCTTATCACTCGCAGTCTGACTCCCGTGTATAAATATCTGGCATTCGGAGTTTGTCTGAATTCGGTAAAGCGAGATGCCCCCCTAGTCCAAACAGTGCTCTACCTCCAGTATTCTCTATCACGAGGCTAGCCCTAAAGCTATTTCGGAGAGAACCAGCTATCTCCAAGTTCGATTGGAATTTCTCCGCTACCCACACCTCATCCCCGCACTTTTCAACGTGCGTGGGTTCGGGCCTCCAGTGAGTGTTACCTCACCTTCACCCTGGACATGGGTAGATCACCTGGTTTCGGGTCTACGACCACGTACTAATTCGCCCTATTCAGACTCGCTTTCGCTACGGCTCCGCCTTCTCAGCTTAACCTTGCACGTAATCGTAACTCGCCGGTTCATTCTACAAAAGGCACGCTATCACCCATTAACGGGCTCTAACTACTTGTAGGCACACGGTTTCAGGTTCTATTTCACTCCCCTTCCGGGGTGCTTTTCACCTTTCCCTCACGGTACTGGTTCACTATCGGTCACTAGGTAGTATTTAGCCTTGGGAGATGGTCCTCCCGGATTCCGACGGAATTTCACGTGTTCCGCCGTACTCAGGATACACTCAAGAGAGAATGAACTTTCGACTACGGGGCTTTTACCCGCTATGGCAGACCTTTCCAGATCGCTTCGCCTAATTCATTCCTTTGTAACTCCATATAGAGTGTCCTACAACCCCAAGAGGCAAGCCTCTTGGTTTGGGCTCTTCCCGTTTCGCTCGCCGCTACTCAGGGAATCGAATAATTTCTTTCTCTTCCTCCAGGTACTTAGATGTTTCAGTTCCCTGGGTCTGCCTTCAAGACGCTATGTATTCACGTCAAGATACTGTTCCATTACGAACAGTGGGTTCCCCCATTCGGAAATCTCCGGATCAAAGCTTACTTACAGCTCCCCGAAGCATATCGGTGTTAGTGCCGTCCTTCTTCGGCTCCTAGTGCCAAGGCATCCACCGTGCGCCCTTAATAACTTAACCTAATTCGGCTTCCAATACACATCGTTATCCAGCGTCAACTGCACTCACTCACATCCTCATGTACCTAAGTACACTGCGGTGTTCACTCGCTTGTTTCCTTGTCTAACTCGTGTCTTGAAACCCTCAGTTTATAGTTACTGCTTTTCTTATAAAAAGAAAAGACTTAAGAACTTTACGATAAATTACTTGAATTTTGTTGCTTTCAATGTCGTTTTATCCAGTTTTCAAAGAACAAATCAGCTGACTTCAATCACATCGTGACTAAACATCAGTGAAATACTCCGTGCAGATTTGCGACGAAAGCTTTGAATTACTTCCTAGCTTTTCTTCGCGGCAGGAGCACAATTTGAAAATTCATTGCTGAACCTTCAAAACTGAACACAAAACGTTAATGTTGGTTTGACCAAAAGGTCAACCATTCCGTTAAATATCCTTAGAAAGGAGGTGATCCAGCCGCACCTTCCGATACGGCTACCTTGTTACGACTTCACCCCAATCATCTGTCCCACCTTCGACGGCTGGCTCCCAAAAGGGTTACCCCACCGGCTTCGGGTGTTACAAACTCTCGTGGTGTGACGGGCGGTGTGTACAAGGCCCGGGAACGTATTCACCGCGGCATGCTGATCCGCGATTACTAGCGATTCCGGCTTCATGTAGGCGAGTTGCAGCCTACAATCCGAACTGAGAACGGTTTTATCGGATTAGCTCCCCCTCGCGGGTTGGCAACCGTTTGTACCGTCCATTGTAGCACGTGTGTAGCCCAGGTCATAAGGGGCATGATGATTTGACGTCATCCCCACCTTCCTCCGGTTTGTCACCGGCAGTCTCCTTAGAGTGCCCAACTAAATGATGGCAACTAAGAACAAGGGTTGCGCTCGTTGCGGGACTTAACCCAACATCTCACGACACGAGCTGACGACAACCATGCACCACCTGTCACCACTGTCCCCGAAGGGAAAGCTATGTCTCCATAGCGGTCAATGGGATGTCAAGACCTGGTAAGGTTCTTCGCGTTGCTTCGAATTAAACCACATGCTCCACCGCTTGTGCGGGCCCCCGTCAATTCCTTTGAGTTTCAGTCTTGCGACCGTACTCCCCAGGCGGAGTGCTTAATGCGTTAGCTGCAGCACTAAGGGGCGGAAACCCCCTAACACTTAGCACTCATCGTTTACGGCGTGGACTACCAGGGTATCTAATCCTGTTTGCTCCCCACGCTTTCGCGCCTCAGTGTCAGTTACAGACCAGAAAGTCGCCTTCGCCACTGGTGTTCCTCCAAATCTCTACGCATTTCACCGCTACACTTGGAATTCCACTTTCCTCTTCTGCACTCAAGTCCCCCAGTTTCCAATGACCCTCCACGGTTGAGCCGTGGGCTTTCACATCAGACTTAAAGGACCACCTGCGCGCGCTTTACGCCCAATAATTCCGGACAACGCTTGCCACCTACGTATTACCGCGGCTGCTGGCACGTAGTTAGCCGTGGCTTTCTAATAAGGTACCGTCAAGGTACAGCCAGTTACTACTGTACTTGTTCTTCCCTTACAACAGAGTTTTACGATCCGAAAACCTTCTTCACTCACGCGGCGTTGCTCCATCAGGCTTTCGCCCATTGTGGAAGATTCCCTACTGCTGCCTCCCGTAGGAGTCTGGGCCGTGTCTCAGTCCCAGTGTGGCCGATCACCCTCTCAGGTCGGCTACGCATCGTCGCCTTGGTGAGCCGTTACCTCACCAACTAGCTAATGCGCCGCGGGCCCATCCTATAGCGATAGCGTAAACCATCTTTCAACATTTCAACAGGAGATGAAATGTATTATTCGGTATTAGCCCCGGTTTCCCGGAGTTATCCCCAACTATAGGGCAGGTTGCCCACGTGTTACTCACCCGTCCGCCGCTAACTTGACAGGAGCAAGCTCCCATCAAGTCCGCTCGACTTGCATGTATTAGGCACGCCGCCAGCGTTCGTCCTGAGCCAGGATCAAACTCTCCATAAAAGAGAAAATTTGATTAGCTCAAATTTTGCTGGCATCAATTTTGATGTCCAAAATTTCGTTTCCCTAAATTATATAGAAGAAACTATGTTCATTAACGTTTTGTTGTTCAGTTTTCAAGGTTCATAAATTTGGAGCGGGTGATGAGAATCGAACTCACGACATCAGCTTGGAAGGCTGAGGTTTTACCATTAAACTACACCCGCGTATTAAATTAATATGGCGCGCCCGGCAGGAGTCGAACCCACAACCTTCTGATCCGTAGTCAGACGCTCTATCCAATTGAGCTACGGGCGCGTATTTGAAATGTGCTACTTGGTGCGGCCGAGAGGACTTGAACCTCCACGGGGTTGCCCCCACTAGGCCCTCAACCTAGCGCGTCTGCCATTCCGCCACGACCGCGTTTAAATGAAGACTCCACTAATTATACACCATTCTCAAACATTGTCAAGAATAAAAACTGGTGAGCCATGAAGGACTTGAACCTTCGACCCTCTGATTAAAAGTCAGATGCTCTACCACTGAGCTAATGGCTCGTACAAATGGCTGGGGTACCAGGATTCGAACCTGGGCATGACGGAATCAAAATCCGTTGCCTTACCGCTTGGCTATACCCCAACAATGGCGGTCCCGACCGGGATCGAACCGGCGATCTCCTGCGTGACAGGCAGGCATGTTAACCGCTACACCACGGGACCAAATTGCTTTTGTACCTATATTAAATAATAAGTGGTGACCCGTACGGGATTCGAACCCGTGTTACCGCCGTGAAAGGGCGGTGTCTTAACCACTTGACCAACGGGCCATGGCTCCGAAGGTAGGACTCGAACCTACGACCAACCGGTTAACAGCCGGTTGCTCTACCACTGAGCTACTTCGGAATAATTTGTTGCGACTTATCTTGTCGACTTTTATTATTATAGAGACACTCTTCTATAAAGTCAATACTTTTACTAAAAGTTTTTTTCATCTCTTCGATATCAGACGAAAACCCTTATGTATCAAGGCTTCAAAAACTATTTAAAATGAAACAGCTCTAATATAATGTGCACTTTCACAAAAAAACATACATTTAAATTTGCTTCTCAACAACAAGTTCCAAGCTATCTTTTCTATTCTATACTTACTACATATAAAAACATTAATCTGCTTTTCTTTCTATTAACCGACCTCGACATTTACCACATCGATATTTGTTCACGTTCATTCTTCTCTTACGGGGATAACTCTGTTTACAATCAACACATTCATATATGTATGTTTTAGTACTCGTCTGTTTCTTGTTTTCTTCGATTGTAGAACAAAATCGAGGTGCCCCTACTTTTTTTAGCAACGCTCGAAAATCTGCATCGCGATGTTTATAGCCCCTACCTCTTATATGAAGATGATAATGGCACAGTTCATGAAGGATAATTCCACGCAATTCTTCTAAACCAAAAATTTCATAGAATTTTTTATTGAATTCGATATTATGGCTCTTTAGTAGGTAACGCCCTCCAGTTGTCCGTAATCTACTATTAAAATAAGCTTGATGTAAAAATGGTACAGCAAAATGCTTTAAAGATAATTCCTCTACTAACAATTGAAGATCTTGATCCGTCACCTGTATCTCCTCCAAGCAATAATCTATCCTATCATCCAAAGAATAATAAGTGTAATACATACAACAAACACTTTGGTTAATAGTCACCAAAGTGTTCGTTCGATTTATTGATTATTATTGAATTAATTCGACCTGTTTCTCAGGGGCTATCATAGTCAAAGCTATACGACCTTTGTTTACTTCTACTTTGTCAACCCATACCGTTACAATATCCCCTAAGGAGACAACCTCCAAAGGATGTTTGATACGACGTTTTTGTAGTTTCGAAATATGGACTAATCCGTCTTGTTTTACCCCTATATCCACAAATGCACCAAAATCGACTACATTCCGGACTGTTCCTTGTAGTTCCATCCCTACCTGTAAATCTTCCATCTTTAATACATCTGTTTTTAATAATGGTTGTGGGAAAGCGTCTCGTGGATCTCGTGTTGGCTTCATTAATGTATCGACAATATCCTTCACCGTTACTTCACCGACAATAAGCTGGTCACTTAAAGCTTTAACATCCATCACAGTAAGGGCTTCCTCACATTTTCTGGAACCGACATCCTTCTTGGATAAACCTACATTTGCCAATATTTCCTCAGCTAATTTGTAGCTTTCCGGATGAATTCCGGTTGCATCAAGTGGATTCTTTGCTTCCGCTATTCGCAAGAAACCAATTGCTTGTTCATATGTTTTAGCACCTAAACGAGGGATTTTCTTTAGTTGTGCTCGTGATGAGAACTTCCCACTATCACTACGAGCATTTACGATATTTTCCGCTACAGTTTTCGATAGACCAGATACATATTGAAGAAGAGAGGCTGATGCAGTATTTACGTCCACCCCTACCTGGTTAACTGCTGTTTCTACTATAAATGTTAATGACTCTGCTAATTTCTTTTGTGATACGTCATGTTGGTATTGGCCAACCCCAACTGCTTTTGGCTCTATTTTAACAAGTTCTGATAACGGATCTTGTAACCGTCGAGCGATTGAAACCGCACTTCTTTGCTCTACTTGCAAGTCTGGGAACTCGTTACGAGCAACTTCGGAAGCTGAATAAACGGATGCTCCAGCTTCATTTACGATTACATAAGCAATATCCTGCTCAACTTCTTTTAGCACGTCAGCAACAAACTGCTCCGTTTCTCGAGAAGCTGTTCCGTTTCCGATTGCAACAATTGAAATTGGATATTTGCCTAATAAAGCTTTCATGACAGCTTTCGATTTCGCTACATCTGGTTTAGGGGGATGTGGGTAAATTGCTGTTACTTCCAGCATTTTACCTGTCTCGTCTACCACTGCTAATTTACAACCTGTTCGATAAGCTGGATCGACACCTAAAACCATTTTCCCTCGCATTGGTGGCTGTAATAAAAGGCTTTTCAAATTTTCTGCGAAGATATGAATTGCCTGTTCTTCTGCTTTTTCTGTTAATTCACTACGCAATTCACGTTCGATAGAAGGTTGAATTAATCGCTTGTACCCATCTTCAATCGCTTCCCTTACTTGTGAAACGGCAGATGAAGAAGAATTATAGGGAACCCAAGCCTTTTCCATAATTTGAAGTACTCTGTCCAAAGGAACATGAATAGATACTTTCAGAATATCTTCTTTCTCACCTCGATTAAGGGCCAACGTTCTATGAGGCACAATATACTTTACAGGTTCTTCATACTCGTAGTACATTTCAAAGACTTTTTTCTCATCTTTCTCGGCATCTTTCACAGAAGCAGCAACTTTCCCTTCCCTCCAGGAAAGCTTTCTTATTTGATCACGAACTTGTGCGTCATCTGCAAATCTTTCAGCTAATATATCCTTTGCTCCAGTTAAAGCATCTTCTACTGTCTCGACACTTTTTTCTGTATCTAGGAATGAAAGAGCAACTTTTTCAATGTCTTCTTTTGCAAATTTCATTAATTCATCGGCTAGTGGTTCTAACCCTTTTTCTTTTGCAATCGTCGCTTTCGTACGTCGTTTTTGCTTATACGGTCTATATAAATCTTCTACACGCTGTAAGACTGTAGCCGCTTGAATTGATACTTGCAATTCCTCTGTTAGTTTTCCTTGTTCATCGATTAGACGAATAACCTCTTCTTTACGTTGTTCTAATTGCTGTATGTAGTGATATCGATCTTCAATCGTTTTTATTTGTACCTCATCTAACGAACCGGTTGCTTCTTTACGGTAACGCGCAATAAAGGGAACTGTATTTCCATCTTCTAATAATTTTATAACTGCTTCAACTTGATGCGGTTTAACCAATGCATCAGTTGCAATCATTTGTAGCATTTTCTTTTCTTCCATCATCCCACAGCCTTTCAATTTTTCATAAGTGAAATATCCATTAGAATATATTTTAATCTCTAAACACGTGTAGGGAACAGACGCTTAGAACACTTATTGCGCCACTTCTTTTCTACGAATTATTCTTTATTTTTATACGGTTTCCCTTTTCGTTCGAAATTTCTTAAAGTCGAATAAACCTAGTTTAACATTTATAAACCCTTTTCTTCTATTATCACCCTTTCCTAAAAAAGTTTTAAACAAATCAGGAGCTTTTTCACAATAAAAAAGTCCACCTACTCAAATAAATTGATAGGCAGACTTGTCCATTGTTATCTTAATCAGTGTAAAAGTATTACTAAATAATAAACAGGTGTAATGCTCTACACTACACCATCCGCAGTAATAACTTGCTGCAGTTTTTTAATAGCCTTTCTTTGAAGTCGTGATACATGCATCTGAGAAATCCCGAGCATTTCTCCGGCTTCCTTTTGGCTTAATTGATCATAATAAGTTAATTTGAGAATCTCTTTTTCACGTTCATCCAGGGTTTCCATTGCCTCTGACACAACGATTCGACGATTTGTCCTTTCGAATCCATCATCTTCTTTCCCAACTACATCCATCAAGGTGACGGTACCACCTTCAGAGTCAGCATCAATGGAATGATCCATTGATAGGGCATGGTAGCTCTTGCTCATTTCCATTGCCTCTAGAACATCTTCTTCTTCCACTTCCAGATACTCTGCGATTTCTTGGATTGAAGGAGAGTATTGTAGCTTGGTTGTTAGAAATTCAGCTGCCGTTTTAATTTTCGGGCCAAGCTCTTTAATCCGTCGAGGTACATGTACATCCCACGTTTTGTCACGTAAATATCGTTTGATTTCTCCCACGACAGTCGGAACAGCAAAAGCTTCAAAGCTTCTGCCCAAAGACGTATCAAAACGTCGGATTGCCCCAAGCAATCCAATCATCCCCACTTGTACTATATCCTCGTAATTTGTTTTACCATAAGAATATTTCCTAGCAATGGATTCTACTAAATTATTGTAATGAATGACTAAACGATCTAAAGCCTCTTGTGCTTCTGATTGTTGATATTCTTGTATCCACTTTAGAATTTCTTCAGCAGATTTACGATTATCTGGTGATTGACTGGACATTTTCCTTCACCTGCTCTCTCGTGACATATTTTGTCATGAAAACAGTGACTCCACCTTCATTATTGTTCACTCTGACCTCGTCCATTAATGTCTCCATTAAGTAAAGCCCAAGTCCGCCTTCTCTTAATAATTCAACACTTTCATCTTCTTGGTATGGACCAATTTGTGATTTAACCTCTTCAAAGTTAAAGCTATGTCCATAATCCGACACCATGACCTCGATTTTATCTGCATATAAAGCAACGCCAATGACAATTTCCCCATCCTCATGACTACCATAAGCATGCTGTACTACATTTGTCACTGCTTCACTAACGGCGATTTTCATATCTTCGATTTCATCATAGGAAAATCCAACGCGAGAAGCTAATCCAGAAACAGTTAATCTTATTACACTAACGTACTGTGGCTTTGCAGGAACTCGAATTTCAATGTAGTCAAATGCTCGCATTGGTTGTCCCACCTTTTTCTATTTCCATTAATTCACTAAGTCCTGTAATATCAAATAACCTTGTTAATCTCGCAGACAGGTTTACTAATTTTAAAGTAGCATTTTCTTTTACAATTTTTTTATAAAAAGCAACAAATACTCCTAACCCTGTACTGTCCATATAATTTACATTCGATAAATCCAATTCAACGACTAAGCCCTCTGACAGATGAATCATCTCTAGCTCGTCTCTTAAAATTGGCGCTGTATACGTATCAATTTCACCTTCGATAAACCCTAACAGTAAATCGCCATCTTCTCGGAATTGAACATTTACATTCATATTAGACACCTCCCACAATTACCTATTGGTCTTTTCCCCATTTTATAAGCGTTAAACCTATTTTTTTGAAAAAAATTATTTTTTTATGATCAATATTGTGAAATCATCTTCCAATTTATAATCATGAAGTTTTTGTAATTCACTATGAATTAGCTCACATACCTCTTGAGCAGTACAATGAGGAATGTTAGCCAGAGCAAGCTCTTTAATAATTTCGCGTGTGTCAAATTCCTCTTTGTTTCGGAAATCAGTTACACCATCAGTCATCACAATCACGAAATCGCCGTCTTTTAATTCAATATCCTGTTGTGTATATTTCGCTTCAGGTAAGATGCCAAGCAACAAGCCCTTTGATTCCAAATCGTAGAATTCTTGATTTTCCGCATTGTAATATAGAGATGGTTCATGACCAGCCGAACTCCATGTAAGTACGTCTGTTTTTAAGTTATAGCGTATATAGCATAATGAAACAAACATGCTATCATCTATGCTTTTTTCAATAATTCTATTTAGTACTTCAAGAACATAGGAAGGATTACTCTTTGCGTATTCCAGAGTGTCCAACCCATACTTCACCATTGACATACAAAGGGCAGCTGGAACCCCTTTACCAACTACGTCAGTAACGGCAACGCCTAAATAACGTTCATCGTCATGCATGAAATGAACATAGTCTCCATTCATTTTTCTGAGAGGAATTGATAGCATTCCGATATCAACCGAGCGTGGGTTTGGTATTTCTGTCTCTAATAATAGATTTTGAATTTTTGCTGCGATATCCATCTCAATACGCAATTCTTCTTGTTTTGCTAATAAAGCCTGGTGTTCTTGAACCTTTAATCCAAAATGCACCATTACCTCTATTAAAAAATCATAACCATGCAATACTGAATCCGGTAAATCATCATAAATTTCTTCAAGCGCTTGTTTGTGAATACTAATAACCTCTTCTGGTGTTACATTTTTTTGAATCATTCGTTTAATAAAATTTTGGCCAATATATAATTCATTTTCACTCTGGTTGCCAATATAGTCCGATAAGATTTTTTTATATTGTTTTCTTATCTGCTCCAATTAAACACACACCCTAACTTAGCCATTTCACAACTTTAACAAAAGTCCCCTTGCCTACCTCAGATTGAATATCAATTGAATCTACAAGTCTCTTAACAGCTGGAAGACCTCCACCAGTACTGCTTGTTGCATAGTCATCTTCTAGTATTTTATGGACCTCTGTCATCCCTTGTCCTTTATCAATCGATGAAATGGAAATTCCTCTCATATCATCTTCCTCTATTTCCTCAATCACAATTTTCCCAGCACGGGCATATAGTAATATATTTTTGGCGAGTTCACCAATAGCAGTTGTAATTCGGGATTGGTCCACATCACTGAACCCAATCTCCTTTGCCTCATCTCGTCCTAGCTTTCGTGCAGTTACAATATCTAACTCTGTCACTATCTCAACTATTTTCGCTTCTCTCATCACTGCACCCCCATTTTGCTA
Source organism: Lysinibacillus sp. SGAir0095 (assembly GCF_005491425.1). Taxonomy (NCBI): domain Bacteria; kingdom Bacillati; phylum Bacillota; class Bacilli; order Caryophanales; family Bacillaceae; genus Lysinibacillus; species Lysinibacillus sp. SGAir0095. The sequence continues at coordinate 3,748,519 of NZ_CP028083.1, forward strand.
TTAAATTAATCGGAACGCATACTATAATTCTAGCAAATATGTATAAAATTTAATAATTCTAATATATATTATCTTATATCGCCACATCAAATTTGTAACGAAAAATAGACAAAAGATTTCGCAAATAGAAAGTGAGTTCTAAATTTTCATTAATTAATCTAATTCAAATTTTCACTCATAGGTTGCTAATCATACCTATATGGATATACACTAAACTTTTTCTTTTAAAAAAAGAATGACCCAAAAGAATTAATCTTTTAGGTCATACCTTTACATTTTATGTATTAAAATTTCATTAATCCTAGACTTATTTCAAGTGCAACGTCCACTTTTTCCATAAGTTCATCATCTAATTGGGTTATACGATCTGTCAACCTAGATTTATCTATCGTACGCAATTGTTCAAGCAAAATTACCGAATTTCTTTCGAAACCATACTTTTTAGCATCAATTTCGACATGAGTCGGCAATTTTGCTTTTTGAATTTGCGCAGTAATCGCAGCGATGATTACAGTTGGACTAAACCGATTACCTATATCGTTTTGAAGGATTAATACGGGCCTCGTACCGCCTTGTTCAGATCCCACAACTGGTGAGAGATCTGCAAAAAACACGTCCCCTCGTTTCACAATCAAAATGTCATCCCCCGCTTACGAGACGCTCTACCATATGTTCCGCTTCATACTCTGCATGTAGACATTCGCTACAAATGTTCAGGTTGATTTGCGACATTTCCACATAGCCTTTCATTAAAGCTTCCCGTATTTGATTTGGTTGCTTGTGCGTAGACAATCTACGAGATGAAATATAAACAAAACTTTCACTTTCTCGTGATTTTTGCTCAAGTGTATTAAATGCCATTAACATTTCTTGAGGAAGTTCTAATACTTCCTTTACTTCTTCTACTTTTTTCGCGTACAAAACAAGCACCTCCACAAAAACCGTACCATTTCAATTCTTTTCTCATTCTATCATCGAAATGATATGTTGAAAAGATAATTATTAAAAAATATGGCTATCCATGTAGTTTTATCGGTTTTTGTTGAAGTTTTTGTCGCATTTTACTATTTTTTGTAGTAGATTCTAGGCACTCTCGAAGTAATGATACAAGGAACTTCGTAGTTAATTGTATCTCCTTTTAATGCCCATTCATCAATTGTAATTTCTTCGTCTTCTTGTTCTCCAATTAAAGTTACTTTTTTACCTATATTATATGCAGTTGGTAATAATAACATACATTGATCCATACAAATTCTTCCGATGATTGGTACACGTACGCCATCTATTAATACATGTTGACCACTATATTTACGAATTAACCCGTCCGCATATCCAATGGGAATTGTCCCAATGTACGACGGTTCCGATGCTGTAAAGGTTGCTCCATAGCCAATCGATTGACCAGCTTGGACTTTTTTTACTTCAATAAGTTCAGTTTCTAATGAGAAAGCGGGTTGTAATGGAAACGGCAATTTTGTTTTTACATAGGCAGAGGGTGCTAATCCATACATTGAAATTCCAAACCTTACCGCATCATATTGAAGAGCTTGATCTTTTGTAAGCATTGTCGCGGTATTGGCAGCATGAACAAGGCGTGGTTTTTCAGGTAAAGAACTTATAAACTCTTCAAATTTAGCAACTTGATGATTAAAATAAGCAACATCCTCTTCATCTGCAGTAGCAAAATGTGTGAAAATTCCATCCACAAGTAACTTTTCAGATGAAACTATGGCGTTATAAAGGTTCTGAAGATCTTCAATTCGAGTGACACCTATTCTACCCATTCCTGTATCAATTTTAATATGTAACTTTAAAGGATGAGAAAGCGTTAACTCTCTTACTTGCTGCACCCAATCAAATGAAAAAACAGTTAAAGTAATATTTTCATTTGCTGCTAAAGTCGCGAATGATGCAGGGGTATAACCCAATATTAAAATATCAATATTTGGGAAGGCTTTCCGGATACGGAGTGCTTCATCTGGGGTCGCTACCGCTAGTATTGTTGCACCAGATTCAATTGCTACCGCAGCAACTTCAACATCCCCATGTCCGTAAGCATTCGCCTTCACTACAGCCATAATTTGAACTCCAGTTTGTAAATATTCTTTTAAGTGACTAACATTTTCTTTTATAGCATCTAAATTAATGATGGCTTTGGTTGGACGGAAGTGCTCTATGTTTTGCATTATTGATATACCCTCTTTTAGTATTTACAAACTTCAATTATTTGTAATATTTATTATATTTTAAATTTCGATACTAGTTCTTGTCCACCACTTTTATTTGTTGAAGAAATTAAGAGAGAGTTAGCCCTAAGAGCGTCCGTTTGTCCACTTTTAAAGACTAACCTCTCGAAATTGTATGTTTATGTGGAAAATCTCTTACCCACTGTTAATTGATTTTATTTTAATCCACCAGTTGTTACCGAAGCCGCAACTTGTACCATTTCTTCTTGCGTTAAATTATTTGATGCAATGAAGAATGACACGCCATCGCGTTCCCAGCTAATTGATTTTTCGGTAATTGCCCCGATAGTAAATCCTAAATCTGCCGGATCACCAGGAGCGTAAACTGGTAGTGTAGCTGACTCTCCATATTCCACAGGTTGTTGAACCAGGGTAAAGGATTTCTCACCTTCGAATGTTAGAATCGCACGTTCTGTTCCATTTTCCGTGACAATTTTTTCATCTACTAATTTCGTATTTTCCCAATTCAATTCCGGATAATATGTTTGGAACTCAGTTGGTATTTGTGCACTCGCACTAGCTGTCTCTTCTTCTTTAGACTCAGAGAAGTTCTCTACTGCATATTCACTTTCTTTATGCTGCATTCCTAGATCGATATTTTTAAATGTAATCACCATTTGTTCTTCTTGCGCTTCATTTACTACCGAAACAGAAGTTGGTAGCATCGTTTTCTTGTCCACTACAATTTTTTGCGTCGGCATAATACTCTTATGATTATTTCGAGTCGCTGCTGTGAAGATGTAATTCTTCTCATCTTCCTCCATCGTCACCTTATCATCAGCTAACAAGTCTTCCGCTAAAGCACCAATTAGGTAGGCTTGGCTATTTTGTTTTGGCCACTCACTTTGGAACTTGTACGTCTTTCTAAGCGAAGGTGTTACTACAAATACCCCTTCATCATTACGGATAATCATTTGTGTTACGTCTTCACCTTGCTGAGTTACTTTCACACGGTAAAATTCTGGTTCAGTATGCCATACGTTTACATCATAAACTCTTGGTTCAGTACCTGTTTTAATTTCCATTGTGGCATCTAGTTCATAACCTTTTACATCGTTCCACTTATCGTTAAGATTTTGTAGAACATCCTCCTGTGAATCCTCCCCACAAGCTGCAAGCATTAGTACTCCTAACAACATGACAAAAAATAAGGTTAATTTGTGTCGCAAAACTCCATCCTTTCTTCTACTTTCAGCTCCGATACGTCAAATATATGAGTGGATGAATAACTTTATGCTATCATTTTTGGACAACTTAACAAATTATTAATCAATTTTTTTTATAGATAAGATTTACAGTTTAAGATTGCATTAGTATCACTTGCGCCGCTGCATACTCTTTTGTATGTGTGATGCTGACATGTCCACTCACTAATTCTCCGTTGAAAAATAAAGTTGGTTTTCCTAAATCATCTTTCAATACTTCAATCTGACGAAACTCACAACCCTTACCTATCCCAGTACCATTTGCTTTAGAAAATGCCTCCTTTGCTGCAAACCTCCCCGCTAAAAATTCAACTTTTCTTAGTTCAGATAGTTGGTAAAATATATTCAATTCCCGTTCAGATAGAATTCGTTGCTGAAATTTTTCTGAACGATCCATAGCTTTCTGTATTCTTGGGATTTCTGCTATATCTAGTCCAATTCCTTTTATCATATGGAAGTTCTCCTTTTATTATTAATAAAATACAATGTATAATAATTTTAACTCCATTCAGTTTAAGTGTCCCACTTCATTCAAATGGGATAAAGAATAAAGGGTAAATAGATTCAATTCAGGTCAAGCCCCAACTGAATGAAGTGAAAACCTCCGGCGGTTGCCACAGATTTTTAAAGAAAATTTTAAGAGGAAGCTAGCTTAAGACCCGACCACTTCCCAACCATCGGCTCGCTGACCTGCAGCCTGTGTTCAATAAAATCTGGCAACAATTGCGCCAAGGTGTATTTGATATGAGGTGTATACATGTTTATTCGTAGAGAAAATTTTAAACAATTTTTAAAGCTATATCCTGTTGTATCAACAATTATCGCCATAAATTTTATCGTCTATATTATAACAATGGTTCCGAATTTTGGTGATGAAGTTTTTTATACAGGAATGAGTGTGAATTCTTTAATTGGCGATGGACAATGGTGGCGTATTATCACGTCGATGTTTCTTCACGCTGGCTTCATGCATGTGTTATTTAATATGTTCTCGTTATTCTTATTTGGTCCAGAGCTAGAGAAAATTGCTGGAAAAATGCGATTTTTAACGATTTATTTTTTAGCTGGCATTTTTGGTAATATGGCTACATTTGTATTACAGGATGGGATGTATGCATCAGTTGGTGCTAGCGGTGCTATATATGGTATTTTTGGTGCCTTTGCAGCGCTTGTCTACTATACACGTCGTACTATGCCGCAGCTAAAGCAGGTGATCATGCCCCTTATTATTATTAGTGTGATTATTACGTTTATATCACCTAATATCAATGTTACAGGACATATTGGTGGATTGATTACCGGTTTCTTATTAGGATTATCCTATTTTTCACCAAAGAATATCATTCGTTGGAGACAAAAATAATGAAAACTTGGCTAATCACGAATACCTAAGGTCAATTGCACAACAACAGATAGAAAAGGCAATCTCTTTTGAACTAATCGAGATTGCCTTTTTGTATCTATTCATCTAGATTAAGTGCTTGTTTTTTCAAACCAGCTCATCACTTCTTCGACATCCCCGTTTTCAAGATTTGGCGCTTTCGCTTTGGCACCTGTAAGTCCCGACATAACAGTTACCTCGACAGAGCTGATCTCTCTTCTCTTCTGAAAATATGTCTGCCTGCTTTCGAGTGCTTGAATTCTTTTTTTCTCCACAATAAATGTTACACGACTAAGAATTCGATAACATAGTGTTAATTGGTTACCATTGATGGCAAACCCTGTCGTTTTAAATTGCCACAATCCAAGCAAAAGTACTGGTATAACAATTAGCACTGACAACATTCCGTAAGGGAACCAAAAGTATGTACAAAGCCCAATTACCGGTAAGAGCCACATAAAGTCGATTCGATAAAAGAAAGGCTTTGCTTTTTTAGGAGGTTTCGTCAAAGTTTGCTGCCATTCAAAATCAGGAAATAAATCTTGAAGTGGTTCATATAAGCGATTTTTCTTTATAAGTGGAAAAATCGTAATTTTCTTTTCCTCTCCACCAAATCCACCACTTGCACTTTCAACAGCCACAGCTGCAAAGCCAAATAGCTGCCTTAATGGATTTTCAACAATTTTGATTGCTTGAATTCGATTTAAAGGAATCGTTACTTTCTTCTTTTCCAGTAAGCCTCTTGTAATGGTTAAGCGATCATTTTCCTCAATGACCTTAAAATCGTAGTAATTTATAAACGTTATTATAACGGCAATTATCCATGTGAACAAAAAGGATGCAAAAACAGCAAGTGCTACGATGACAAATCCAAATCGAATAAAGTCCGAAACCTCTTCGAATATCCACTCAAAAGGTATAAACTCTGCAAATTGAGATAAAACCGCCGCAACTCCGGCAATCACAACTCCCATGCTACTAGAAGTAGTCGCTAAGACGAATAGATCTTTAGTAGTCATTTTATGAATCACTCTTGTAGCTGGATTCGTCTTCTCAACTAAAACTGCCGTCTCATCCTGCAGCTCATTTTCCTCGATTTTTTCTTCTTTTGTTTGTTGAGTAATACGTTCAATCTTGTTCGCAGCATCTTTTGTTATGGCCGTCAGGATTACTTCTGGCTTCCCGTTTGTACTACCTGCTGTTTCAACCATTACTTGGACTAGCCCAAATATTCGATGAAAAATGCCTTCTTTATAATTAAAGCTTTGAATTCGGTCAAAGGGAATATAGCGTTTTTTCTTGACCAAAAGACCATACTCCACCCTTAACTCCTTTTCCTCAAACCAATACACATACGTCCACCATTTAATAATTCCATTTATTAAACGCACTATTATAATCAGTATAAAGATTCCTATAGGAATGAGGCTAGACCAAAAGCTTCCATCCCCCGGGTTAAAGGTTACATTAAAACCGTTTGCAAAGAAGAGTATTAAAAAGGGCAATATTAATTCCTTTAACCCTTTTACAAAATCAACTACCGCTGAAACTGGATGTAATTTAAAACGTCCCTCAGACATCATCTTCAGCCACCCTCGCTAGTATTGATATACGGGACCGCAAGCTATCCGCATCACCTGTGACTAACATCGGAATGATATGTGTTGTTGCTGCTGTTGAAATTGAAATATTCGCTAAATCATATTTCTTTAAGATTGGTCCTTGTGAAGTATCAACATGCTGTACTCGTACCATCGGAATTAACGTACGCTTTACTATAAAAAGACCGCTTTGAATTTCAATCTCATGTTCTCGTACTTCATATCTCCAATGATCCCAACGAATATTTGGAAATAGCCAAATGGATGTGAGCCCAACAATTAGTACAAGTACTATTGCTATGTAAACTATAAATGATGGCCATTCAAAATAATACGTCAAAAAACAAGCAACACCCGCTAGAATAGCCATGACTAACGTATTAAAAAAACCATATAGCCGCCATACGGTTAAACCTTTTCTCGGTATTTGATACATCAATTGTTTTCGCACAAAATACACCCCTTCTTCTCTTTCCTTTAATACGAATGAAGCTGTTAATTGTTTCAATATATTCAAAAATTATGAAAGTATTTATTTAACATCAGTCACCTGTTCTATTGTACTAAAAAAATGACGATTTTTTACTAATGAATTTTCTAATCTCACTGACACCGATTCATTTTGACACCCAATTGAAATTGAATAGGGAAATAACAAAAAAAGTGCCCCCGAAAGGACACTTTTTGTTTATTCAACTAGTCTTCACGACGACGTGGTGTGCTTGAAGAGCGTCTGCGATCTCCGCCTTCTTTGCGACCACCTTCACGACGGCCATCTCTACGGCCTCCGTCACGACGTGCACCGCCGCCACCGCTGCGTCCGCCACGACCAAAGTCACGACGACCTCCGCGAGAGTCTCCTCCGCGACCACGACCACCACCTGAACGTTCTTTACGAGCTGGTAATGGACGCTCTTCAGAAATTGTTACTGGTGTCTCATCAGGCTCTTTCGTCATTGATTTAATAGCTGCAGCAACTAAATCAACTGCATTATGTTCTTCTAATAATTCATTAGCTAAAATACGATAGTCATTTAAATCATTTGCTTGAACGATTTCAACTAATTTCTCCATAGCTACTTTTTGTTGGCCAATTAAAGCCTCCGATTCACTAGGTGGACGAAGTGGTGTCATACGTTTTTTCGTCGTTTCCTCAACAATACGTAAATAACCCATTTCACGTGGAGTTACAAAAGTAACAGCAAGTCCCGATTTACCAGCACGTCCTGTACGACCAATACGGTGAACATAGCTTTCTGGATCTTGTGGAATGTCAAAGTTATAAACGTGAGTAACACCTGAAATATCAAGACCACGCGCTGCAACGTCTGTTGCTACAAGGATGTCAATTTTATTTTCTTTAAATTGACGTAGTACAGACATACGTTTCGCCTGGCTTAAGTCACCGTGAATTCCTTCTGCAACATAACCACGAATACTTAAAGCTTGCGATAATTCATCAACACGACGTTTTGTACGACCAAAGATAATCGCTAACTCTGGTTGGTGTACATTTAAAATTCGAGTTAATACATCGAATTTTTCGCGTTCTTGAGCTTTCACGAAAAATTGCTCGATGTTTTCAACTGTCATTTCTTTTGATTTAATTTTCACTTCTTCAGGGTTTTTCATGAAGTTAGTTGCAATTTTACGAATTGCAGGTGGCATTGTTGCCGAGAATAATAATGTTTGGCGATCTTCTGGAACATTTTCTAGAATCGCATTAATATCATCGATAAAGCCCATGTTTAACATTTCGTCCGCTTCGTCAAGAACAAGCGTTTGAACTTGATCTAGCTTTAATGTATGACGGTTAATATGGTCCTGAATACGACCTGGAGTACCTACAATAATTTGTGGTTTATTTTTTAACGCACGAATTTGGCGTCCAATTTCTTGTCCACCATATACAGATAATAATTTCACGCGTTTATCATAACCAATTTTATATAATTCTTCTGAAACTTGGATTGCTAATTCACGAGTAGGAGCAATAATCAATGCTTGAATGTTTGGGTTTTTAGGGTCGATTTTCTCAATAAGTGGTATCCCGAATGCTGCAGTTTTACCAGTACCAGTTTGCGCTTGACCTAATACGTCACGACCTTCTAATGCAAACTTAATTGTGCCTTCTTGGATTGGTGTAGCTTCTTCAAATCCCATACGTTTCAATGAACGTAATGTTGATTCGCTAATATTTAATTCTGAAAAATTTGTCAAACTCTTCAATCTCCTTTTTTCCTTTAAGTTGACAAATGGTTACATTTTCAGATGAAATGCGGCAAACTTCGAGCCTAAGTTTGGAACGTTTCCGATACTTAATAATTCTCTGCGTCACAGAGAGCGATTTTATATGAAAGGGAAAGCCCGGTCTTTGCCGAGCGGTTCATTCTACCCATCTTCTTAGTTTAAAGCTTAATAAAAATAGAATAAAACCGTTAAATTCAAAAAAAAGCACTCTTCATCAAGTTTTGTGAAGAGCCTTCGCACAAAATGTATCCATTGCTTCTCATAGTCTATCACGGCTCTTAACTGCATTGCAACGAAATTGCTCTTGTTATAATATTCTTAATTTTCGTTTTCCGTAGAGAAAATTAAGGAAACCATAGTCACACAATATTACCTAACTAGATGGAATTTCATTATTACTTAAGTGAATCATTAAAATAACTTCACAAAAATCAACAGTTCATAAATTGCACTTCTAGTCGTTGGATTCAGCAATCAATTACTAACTGGTACAGTCCTTATATTGCTCTTGTGAGGTTTAAATAATTCGCAAACTTTTAATTGTCCATGTATTGCCTCTTCTACCATTCACATACCCACAAAAAAAGTTGTTTAAGCTTCTTTTCAGAAAATTTATTACAAAAAAGCACTTTTAAGTCAGCAATTGACTTAAAAGCACCTTTTGTTTTACTCAAATGATTTTAGAATTGTTTCTAGCTTCATTCCTCGAGAGCCTTTTAATAAAATTAATGTTTCTTCATGTGCATGATGATTTATATAATCTATAATTTCACCATAATTATTCTCTGTATAAATTAATTTATCATTAGCATACTTAAGTTTTAATTGATCATATAGCCACTTCATTCTTGAGCCATATAAGCAAACTCTAGAAATTTCCTTTTCATCAATAACATTGGCAATTTGCTCATGGAATTCTTGTTCCTCATCACCTAGCTCAAGCATGTCACCTAGAATTAACCATTTGTCTTTACGCAATGAAGTTGATTGAACAAATTGGATAGCTGCCTTCATAGAGGTAGGCGCCGCATTATAGGCATCATTTATAAATAAGATCCCTTTTTCGGTTGGAACCAATTGCATACGCATATCAGTCAAGGACACTTGGGATAGACCTTCTCGAATTTGGTCCTCAGATAAACCAAGATTTTTTCCTAATAATATCGCATTTAAGCTATTTTTCACTTGGTGCTTTCCTAGTACAGGGATAAAGAATTCACCATTTACCTCGCCACTAACAGTAAAGCGACTTCCTTTTTCAGTAGTTTCAATTGCTGTTGCAACTAAATCATTAGTTGGGGCGAAGCCAAATCCTTTAGAAAAAAGCTCTGGCTGTTCTTCTACTAAATTTTGCAGTAAAGGCTCATCCCCATCAAAGAACAGAATTCCATCTTGACCTAAGCCAAGGATAATCTCGAATTTCGCTTTTGCAATCCCTTCACGAGAACCAAGATCTTGCATATGGGCTTCTCCGATATTTGTAATCACTGCGTAATGAGGCTTCGCAAGTTTTGTTAAAAATTCAATCTCGCCAAAACCGCTCATTCCCATTTCTAATACAGCAATTTCAGTATCTTCATCAAGATTTAATATGGTAATAGGTAATCCTAATTGATTATTAAAATTGCCTATTGTTTTTTGTACTTTAAAAAATGGGGATAGCATACTTGCTAATATATCTTTAGAAGATGTTTTACCATTTGAGCCTGTAACACCAATAAACTTAGCTTGGTGTTCATGACGAAATGCCCGCGCCATTCCCTGCAAGGCAAGCTCCGCATCTTCAACAAATAGAACAGGTTTATCTTGTGGAGGGTTCGGTTCATCTTTTAACCAAAGAGTTGCAGATGCGCCTTTTTCAAATGCTTGCTCTACGTATTTATGCCCATTTACCGCTTCTCCACGAAAAGGAATAAATAAATCCCCATTTGAAATTGTTCGAGTATCAATGGAGACTCCCGTTACAATTGTGTCTTGGTGGTCAGCAAGATCAAGATTTAACCAGTCGGCAATTTCTTTAAGTGTTCTTTTCATGTCAATTCACTCTAATCTCGGTTATATTGTAATTGTTGTTTTTCTGTATGACGTTCCATCGCCAACTCAATTAAATTATCGATTAATTGTGGATAACTAACATTCGTATGTTGCCATAATAAAGGATACATACTCACAGGTGTGAACCCAGGCATTGTATTTACTTCATTAATATAGACCTCATCATTCTCCGTTACAAAGAAATCTGAACGAACAATTCCTGAGCAATCTAAAATTTTGAATGCACGAATGGCCATGTCTCTCATTGTACTCTCCACATCTGAAGAAATTTCAGCAGGGATAATAAGCGCTGTTGAACCATCCTTATATTTTGAATCATAATCATAAAAATCAGTCATCGGTTTGATTTCACCCGCAACAGATACTTTGGGATCATCATTGCCTAATACACCCATTTCGATTTCGCGTGCTACAATCCCATGTTCCACGATTACTTTTCGGTCGTATTGGAAAGCAAACTCAATTGCTCTAACTAGATCTTCAATATTTGTTGCCTTACTAATTCCCACACTTGAACCTAAATTAGCAGGTTTTACAAACATCGGCCAGCCTAACTCATTTTCACATTTTCCGATGATTTCCTCAGAGCGTTGATTCCAATCTTTTCGAATAAAATGTACATAAGGAACTTGTTTTAGCCCTGCCACACCGAATAGCTGCTTCATCGTTACTTTATCCATACCAGCTGCTGAAGCTAATACGCCATTTCCTACATAAGGGAAATTTAGTACTTCTAATAATCCTTGTACTGTGCCATCTTCTCCATTTGTTCCGTGCAATAAAGGAAAGACGACATCAAATTGAGCCTGTGCATTGTTATCTAAGATAAATTCCGTAATATTATTTGGTGAGATTTCTTTACTTTTAAATTGTAATTCTTCAATTGATACAACTGGTTTTGTTAACTGAGGACCTCTGAGCCATTGCCCATCCAAAGTTATAAAGATTGGATGCACTTCATATTTGTCATAATCAATAGCCTTTGAAACGGCTGTAGCTGTAGATAATGATACCTCATGCTCAGCTGACTTCCCTCCATATAATAAACCAACGCGCTTTTTCATTTTTAGACCTCCAAATATTGAGTAATTCTAGTTTAACACGAAAAACTTATTTCAAATAATTCAATTTCATCTCATTAAATTGTGCTTTTGTATTTTTCACTGACAACTTACACAAGGTACTTAATAATTAGGAAAAAAAGCGAAAAAACTCCCTGTCAAAAATAGGCTATGACAGAAAGTTTTAAGTAATTTTGATTAGTTCATCGTAGTTTTGCTTTAATATAACATCTAAATCATCCCAAACCTCATCGGGATAATCATAGTCAGAAAGAGTGCGTATTTCAACACCATAACTGTTATTTTGTTTCTCCATTTTGTATAGAGATAACAAGGCACCTTCTTTTACAAAAGGTCTATATGCCTTTAATACTACCGGATCTAAAGCGGGAATCGTTTCTTTTGATTTTCTGCGCCAAAAACTACCGTTACCTTCTTTTTCTTTAATCAATAAATTAAACAAATTAGAAATGAGATATTCCGAATCATTTAAGTATCGGTAATACACCTTTGTTAATTTGTCATTTTCCGATGAATAGTACACATACCGATTTTGCAGCTTCGTATAAAACGGAGAATGGATTGGTTCTTTTTTATGGCTCATGTAAAGCAGTTCTGCCTGTTCAATTGCCGTTAGCTGATTTACGTTTTTCTCACTAGCAAAATCGATCCAACATAAATCGCCGTCAGTATCATCCATTTTCTTAACAAATTTTGATAATTCATCAATTGATACAAAATCAAACTGAGTATGCATATTAAATGATCCGTCATCGTAGCCATGCTTTAGTAATAATAAATTTGGTATTGGGTCGACCGAGCTAATAAACTGCTTTAATGTCAGGCCACTATAGATTACAAAATGATCGACATCATTCATATGTACAAATAAATGATGCATAAAATCATCCGCAGTTTTTTGTTTTCTTGCCATAGGCTCACTCCCAATTCATTCAATACATTAGTTATTATATGATGTAACTCACAAATTTGAAACATTTTCATTTCCTTTTCGTCGTAACTTTACGCACTCCGAGTTTTTGAGAAAAACAGATCAGAAAATAAGATGTTTACAACGAGTTCTTCTTCCAATATCTTACACCTTTTTAACATAGAAACGATAGTCCCCTTTTAATCATTTCTATGTTAAAGTTAAATGTACAAGTTCTAAAATATTTCTAAAATCTTTAAGATTAATTAGGTGAAATAAAATGGAAAATAACCAAAACTTTGCAAGCCGTTTTGATTGGAAGCTTGCTTTAATTATTTTTATATTTCTTATAGTGAGTTTGTTAGCTATTTCATCCGCACAGACGACAGGGCAATATGGTACAACAAACTTTGTGTTGCAGCAATTGATCAATTATGTGATATTTGCCATTATTGTAGCATTTGTCATTTATTTTGACCCCGATCAGTATAAAAAGATGTCTTGGTACTTATACGGCTTTGGTATCTTATTGTTGATTATTCTAGCAGCTTTACCAGCAGGTGGAATTGTCATCGAACGTAACGGAGCAAAAAGCTGGTTCTCCACACCAGTAGGGAGTATACAGCCCACTGAGTTTATGAAGACTTTCTATATTCTCGCTACGGCATGGCTCATTAGTAAACATCACGAAAAATATTCCATTAAAAGTATTAAATCGGACTTTATTTTGTTAGGCAAAATTGGGATAACATTAATTATTCCATTAGCATTTATCATGATGCAGCCCGACCTAGGTTCCTCACTAGTATTTCTAGCGATTACTGCTGCCCTAATTATTGTAGCAGGCATCTCATGGAAAATTATTTTACCTGTATTCACTGTGGGTGTAACACTGGGTGGTTCCTTACTTTGGATGGCGTTGTATATGCAGGATTTCCTTGAGGAGAAATTTGGATTTAGTCCTTATCAGTTTGCCCGAATCTATTCCTGGTTAGATCCTTATTCTTATTCATCGGGTTCCGGATATCATTTAATCACTTCTTTAAATGCAATCGGCTCTGGTGAAATCTTCGGTAAAGGATATTTGGATCGTGAAGTCTATGTTGCTGAAAGTCACACGGATTTTATCTTTACAGTAATAGGAGAAGAATGGGGTTTCATTGGCGCTAGCTTTGTTATTTGCCTTTACTTCTTATTAATTTATCATTTAACAAAAATGACTTTAACTTTAAAGGATCCGTTCTGTACGTACGTTTGTGCTGGAATTATTGCTATGATCACTTTCCACGTATTCGAAAATATCGGCATGACTATCCAACTTTTACCTATCACAGGTATCCCGCTACCATTTATAAGTTACGGCGGTAGTTCCTTAATGGGTAATGCCTTAGCATTAGGCCTAGTGTTTAGCATGAAATTCCACTACAAATCTTATATGTTCGCTAGTAATGATGACGAGGAGTAGGAAGAAGTATCTGTGAAAACCTATTATTCAATTATCGAAAAAATCCCGACTATTTCTAGTCGGGATTTTTTTATGCTAATTCTGATTATTTTATACTTGTGGAGTTTGAGTTGGTGGTGTTAAAACTTTTAGTAATTCAAGACGGGATTTTGTAACTGTTGCAGTAACACCTAATTTAGATAAATTCGAAACGATTTTCTTTAAGTCTACTTCCTTCGTCATGCTTTTCCACCTAACCTTTTTTATATATTATAAATAACGTATTAACTGCCTAAAAAGTTTCAAAATAAATATCTTTGACTTAAATAATTCTTAAGTCCATCATAACATGCTTCTCTTGTGTTATATTTTTCAATTTTGTTACAACTTTCAAAAAGTCAACTAAATAGCTTTCCATTTTTTTATTATTACAAAAAAAAATTGTCATTTTCTTTGATTCTAAAGGAATTATAACCTTAAATTGAATAAATCAAACACCAAAATCAAAAGACACAATTTATTCACATTTCAAGATTTTCAATCAACTTTTCTTTAATTGTAAAGAAGATGGCCATTTTAGAAATAATATTTCAATTTCTATTTAATGGGTACATGAACAGCAAAAGCATTGCGTATATTAAAGTGCTTTATATTTTCGTTTTTGGTTATTTATACATTAATATTAATTTGTAAAATTGTGAAGTCCTAAAGCTATTGGAGGTAAAAGAGTGCGTACAGAAAAATCAATCTACATACCGAGAGAATTAGAAAGTTTTCGAAACCAAATTGAATCTTCACTCGTAGACTCTATATGGATTACCCCTACTGAAGGGTACCTCTCTTTAACCGATAGCAAGTTTGCAGGATACCCCTATTTGCCTAAATCACATTTGTATCCTAAAGATTCGAATGATGAATATATGCCACTATTGGCTCAAATCAATTTTTCAGACTTACCTATTAATCCTTTGTTTCCAAGCAAAGGCTTATTACAATTTTTTGTGTCAAATAAGTTTAGTTACCCAATTGGGAAGAAAGAAGAATTACTCTTTCAACAAGATTTTAAAGTCCGTTATTTTACGACTATTCTAGAAAAAAATCAACTTACCGAAGATTTTTCCCATTTAATGATGAATAGAGGTTTCCCGATACAAAAAGAAATGAAGCTGGAATTTCACAAAATGTCTGAACCCGTTTCTGCAACTGATTATAGAAGAGAAAAATTTTTACATCCTGAAGAACTTAAAGATGAGTTCCATAGCGATGTCGGGCAAACTTTTGAGGGACTTTACTTGGAAAATTATTTGGCTGCTGAGCATAAATTAGGTGGCTATCCATATTTTGTTGACTGTGACACAAGAAAGAACTCAGCTTTTCTTAAAAAATTCGATCTATTACTATTCCAAATCGTTTCGAACGACGAACAAGGAATTATGTATGGTGATTCAGGAATTATTAAATTCTTTATAAATCAACATGCCCTTAGAAGCCTGGATTTTTCTTCTGTTTATTTTATCGCTGAACAGTTCTGATAAGTAAGTGCGTTATTACATTTCATTCACTTGTTAAGTTATAATTATTTTAATAAAAACAAAGTAGGTGCAGTCATATGAGTATTTTCTTTAATACCATATCTGTTATTCCGATAGTTCTCATAGTAAATATCATTCTTGCTATTATGGTCATCTTTTTAGAAAGAAAAGATCCTTCTTCTACTTGGGCGTGGACACTCGTACTTTTCTTCCTACCGTTAGCTGGATTTATATTGTATTTATTACTTGGTAGACCCATGCGTAAAAAGCATTTATTTAGGTGGGAAGGTCAAAAGGATATCGGGATTGATAAACTAATCAGCTATCAAATAGAGGCCCTTGAGGAAAATTCACTTGATTTCCGTTTCGACGAGGTTGGTAAATATAAAACTTTAATTCATATGAATCTAAAAACAAGTGATTCCGTTTTAACACAAGATAACCATATCCAGCTTTATGATGATGGGGCTGAAAAGTTCGAGGCTTTACTCGAAGATATCGAGCATGCAAAGGATCATATCCACGTACAATACTATATATTTAAATTAGATAATCTAGGAAAACGCATTTATACTGCACTTTTAAAGAAAGCGCAACAAGGTGTGAAGGTTCGAATTCTTTATGACGAAATGGGTTCGCGAGGGTTGAAAAAGAGACATTTCAAACCACTACTTAAACTTGGTGGGGAGGTAGAAGTATTCTTCCCTTCTATTTTCCCACTCATCAATCCGCGCTTAAACTTTAGAAACCACCGTAAAATTGTCATCGTTGATGGGCGCATAGGTTATATCGGTGGGTTCAACGTTGGCGATGAATACTTAGGCTTAAATAAGAGATTTGGTTATTGGCGCGATACGCATTTAAGGATTGAAGGGAGCTCTGTCCATCCCCTTCAAACTCGCTTTTTATTAGATTGGAACCAGGCCAGCGATAATAATATCAACTATTCCGAAAGGTACTTCCCTGCCATTCCTAAAAAAGGCGACATTGCAATGCAAATTGTTTCAAGTGGGCCCGATACAGAATTCCCAGCAATCAAAAATGGGTATTTGAAACTACTCATGAGCGCTAAGCGTTATATTTACATCCAGACACCTTATTTCATACCAGATAATAGTTTTTTAAATGCAATTGAAATCGCCGCGCTTTCTGGAATTGATGTACGTATCATGATTCCAAATAAGCCTGACCATATGTTTGTGTATTGGGCTACCTATTCATATGTTGGTCAACTATTACGAGCCGGAGCCAAAATCTATATTTACGAAAAAGGATTTATTCATGCAAAAACCATCGTCATAGATGATGAAGCCTCGACAGTAGGTACAGCGAACATTGATGTTCGCAGCTTTAGTTTGAACTTTGAGGTTAATGCTTTTATTTATGATCGTACACTTTCCCATGAGCTGGCAGAAATATTCGAAAAGGATATATTCGATTGCACAGAGTTAACAATTGAAAAATATGAGAATCGTTCAGGTATTATTAAATTCAAGGAATCCATATCGAGATTATTAACACCCATCTTGTAATGGTACCTTTAAGGTATATTAAAAAGGATGACGCATTTAAGCGCCATCCTTTTTTACTCAACACCTAGATATTCTTCTAAGGTTACATTCGCTTGTTTAACCTTTCCAGCTAAATCTACACCCAAATATCGGAAATGCCAAGATTCATACATATATCCTGTAATTTCCTCTTTCCCTTGAGGATAACGAAGGATAAATCCGTATTTATGTGCATTTTCGACAAGCCATTTTCCCGCTTCTGTTTCACCAAATTCTTCAGTTAGCCATAAATCCTCTTTTCCCTTTTCACCAATATCAAAGGCTAGCCCAGTCTGATGCTCAGAGTATCCAGGTCTTGCACTATAGCGATCTGCATTATCTTGCCCATCGCGGTTAACATAATTATGATAGAGCGTATCTTGATATTCAAAAGAACGGTAAGAACTAAATGCAACTAGCTCAAAACCAGCTATTCTTGCATCAGTTGCCATTTGTTCAAATGCATTACGGGCTTCTTCGCTTTCACCCGGGGCAAACGTACTTGGCAATGGATACTTTTTATTGGCTATGAGAACCCCTTCAACAAAGGTTGGTTCTGTTGGCAATGGTTGCCCTTCAATATAGCCGTTATTAGTAATTTGCTGTTCTGATTCTCCCTGTTCCTCATTTGAATCCGTTGTGTTTCCTTCATCCATAAGATTCGATTCATTTTCTTCAGTTTTCTCTTCTTGTTCACTATTTTGCTCCTCAACCGATTCAGTCGGAGCAGGTTGTGCCGTCTTATTCTCGTTATTTTGATAGAAATAGTAAAAAACAGCAATTGCTGCCGCCAAAATAACTACTACGCCCACACTAATCCATATGTATTTCTTTTTGCTATCATTCTTATACCCATAAGTTGTCGTTCTTTTCATAATCGTACGAGCCTCTTTCCTATACAATGCTTTTATTTTAGCACTGTTTTCCCCATTTGACCCTAATTTTCTCCCCTAAATTTTAAGAATAATATGCTGCTCAATTCGTCTTCAGTTAGTCTACTTATGCTTTAATGAATTTCCTACTTGAGGAAATCGAGTAGAGGGAAAATAAATTAACTTATTTTCGCCCCTCTCACAACACCGTACGTACGGGTCTCGTATACGGCGTTTCAATTTATATTACAGTGTGTACTTCTAAGTAACGTTCAAGAGCAGAGGGTATTCCCCTCTGTTCTAGTCTTTTATTAGACATTGCTCTTTGAACAACTTTCGATAATCCGATAAATCGATAACCTTTCCTACAGAATGTTAAGCCTTTGGCTTCTTCTTCGGGTATCCCTAATTGGATTAGCGACCGAATCTGTTTTCTTGGTACCTTCCATTGTTTCCAAATAATTACCCTTATTCTTGAGCGTAGTTTCATATCAATTTCACGCATAGCCGTTTTCATGTTTGCAGTTCTAAAGTAATTTACCCAACCAAATATTACTTGTTTTAGTTTCAATATTCGGTAGTCTAACGGAATGCTCCAGTTTCGCTTAGTTAGTTGCCGAAGTTTCCTTTTAAATTTCTGTACTGACATTGGATGTGGTCGAACTTGATATTTCTTGTATTTTGAATCGTAATAATATCCAAACCCCAAGAATTTCAAATCTTTTGGACGAGCGATTTTACTCTTTTCTGCATTGACTATCAACCCTAATTTCTTCTCTATAAACTTCACGACTGATTCCATCACTCGATTTGCAGACTTCTCGCTCTTTACGAAGATAAGGGCGTCATCCGCATATCTCACGAATTGAAGCCCTCTACTTTCTAGTTCCTTGTCCAGTTCATTCAACATTATGTTACTTAACAGTGGGCTGAGGTTTCCTCCTTGCGGAGTTCCAATTGGTGTTTCTTCATATGTACCCTTTACCATGACCCCACTGACCAAGTATTTTCTTATTAAAGAAATGACATCTCCATCAACGATTGTATTGGATATAATTCGCATTAGTTTATCATGGTTGACTGTATCGAAAAATCTTTCAAGGTCAATGTCCACTATCCAATCGTGTCCATCATTCAGAAATTCGAGGCTTTTTATAATTGCCATCTCACAACTTCTATTTGGTCTGAAACCGTAACTGTATTCACTAAACTCTTTTTCAAATATCGGGCTGAGTACTTGATGAATTGCCTGTTGAACGACCCTATCCACTACTGTTGGTATTCCCAGTTTGCGCATCTTACCATTTTCTTTTGGGATCTCCACTCGTAAGGCAGCTTGTGGTTGGTATTTTCTAGTTCTGATGCGCTCACGTAGCTCATCCTTGTTTTCTTTCAGATACTGTTTAAGTTCATCGACCGTTATTCCATCGACCCCACTTGCACCTTTATTTCTAAAGACACGTAAGTAGGCTTCATTCATATTTCGATTGCTTAGAATCTTTTCTAATAGTTGCACACTCGTTTCTCCTTTCCTCTCACGTAGTAAGTAATATCTCCATTTTGGCTATCATTTGAGATACGCTCATACTTTCACCATTAACACATTCGGAGTCCGTCACTTACGCATTTGTGGCGTTGAAACACTATAAATTGTTCGGCCCTTCATGACCAAATGTCATTACTATGGCTTCTGCTGACTTCTTGCGACTAACCGTTTTCGACTGTATCTATATACATCCGCAAGACCTCCCAGGGTAAGACAACTACCTTTCCTCTTTTACTCGCCTGATTTACCCTACAAAGTTACGCACATCTTTTGGACTTTGACTTGTTATGGAGTCTTATCCCTTTGTATAGCCTTGGTATCAGATTTCTGTTCGTCAAGTCAAGATTTTATTCCACGCTTCCTCCAGCCCTTATCTCACGATAAGTACCTTGCGCTTCCTTAGTGGTTGGTCGATGTGTACCCCCACAGTGGACTTTCACCACCTAGATAGTTGCCATGCCTGGCACACATAAAAAAAGCCGAGGAGTTTACCTCGGCCTTTGGATTATTTTTTATCTAATGTAACTGGATCGGGCGTAACCGGATGCTCTGAGAAATACTTTCTACCAATATACGTTTGAAGAATTAGTAGTATACCACTTACTGACCAATATAAAGGTAGCGCGGCCATGGAAGTGAATGAAATAAACACGATCATAATTGGCGAGATATAAATCATTAATTTCATTTGAGCTTTTTGAGCCTCAGGAACTGTCCATAGCGAAACTTTTGCTTGGATGAAGTACACAATCCCGGCGACTACCGTCATTAAAATATCAGGTGATCCTAAATTAAACCATAAGAATTCATGGGTTTTTACATCACCTGAATATAGAATGGCAAAGTATAATCCCATAATGATTGGCATTTGGATAATCATTGGTAAACACCCAAGATTTAATGGGTTAATTCCGTTATCGCGATATAAACTAAGCATTTCCTGCTGAATTGCCATTTGCTCTTCTTTTGTTTGAGCAGCTTTTAGACGTCCTTGAATCTCATCCATTTTTGGTTTAACGACATCCATTTTTGATTTCATCGCCGATTGAGAGCGGTAGTTTTTCAACATGAATGGCATTAAAATTAATCGAACACCTACTGTGATTGCAATAATTGCTAAACCGTAGCTCCCGTTAAAAAGATCGTTACCCAAAAACTCTAACAACCAATTCATCGGTCTAACAAACGTATTATAAAAGAAGCCTTCCTGATTTTCAACAGCTTGACACCCTGTTAAGACGAACAGCATAAGTCCTAGCATTGAAAAAAGTTTCAGTTTTTTCATTTTTCCACCTACTATTTTATTTAGCTAAATTGAAGTATACAGTAATAACTTTATGAATATCAAATACGAGGTCATATCATAAGATACTACACTATTGACAAAATACTGCTTGTTAGAAAAACTCAACTCGACCTATATGGGTCGAGTTGATGTTTTTACTTATGAGGATAAAGTTTAGAATTAATAAAATCCCTATCCGTCATAGAATCTGTCAACTGTATCGACTTTGAATTAGACGTTTTCCAACTCAAGTTCCGGGATTTCAAAACGGTAAAATTCATGATGCAATTCATCACGAAAATGCTTCGGTGTTACACCTGTATATTTTTTGAATATTCTTGTAAAGTAACTTTGATTACAAAAATGGAATTGATCGGATATTGATGTAATACTTTTATTTGTATGCCGCAGATAATATTGTGACTCTTCTACTCTTCTAACATTTAAATACTCTACTAATGTTATGCCAACATGCTCTCTAAATATTCTAGATAAATGGCTAGTACTTATATGGAATTTGTGAGCAATACTCTCTACTGTTAAATCATTTTCAAGTTCATCGTTTATGTACATAATTACTTTATTTACTGTTTGGTGTCTAAAGGTTGGTTGTTTACGATCAGCTATAAAGTATACATAAAAATCAATTAAATCATCCGCAAATTGTAAAAACTCTGCATCCTTCATATTATTTTCTATCATATCAGCGCAGGCTAAATTAAAAGCAAATGCCTTTTTTGAAGGTACTTGGTTATCTAAAAGCTTGCGAGCAACAATTGATGACAGGATGACAAAATAATTCCTTACCACTTTGATTACTTGTTTTCCGAATCTTATTGATAATATATCAATTATTTCATGCAAAGATTTTTTAGCTTTTGCCGACTCTAAGTGAAAGATTTCAAATAACAGCTTGGATTCAATATTATAAAAATCTTCAATCCCGTTATATTGATTTATACTATCAATCTCTTGAAAGTACCGTTTAGAAATTGTTTCAGATATTGAATGTGGAAATAGCTGCATAGATTACCCCATCTTTCTTCAGAATACAATTGCAATATTGTTATATGCAACAACAATATACATCGACTACTGTAATATAACCTAAATTAAATAAAGAATATAGTTTTTTTATAGTTTTATAATATGAAATAACTGACTAATTAAGTAGATTTTGCTAAAAATTTACCTTAAATTAAACCATTCATAAGAATAAAGGATTAATTACGTTTAACTAAAGTGAATATTACCATAATTTCGCATATTTTCAAACTCTATTTTAACATAGGTAAAAGTATCATCTTTCATCTATATAACTGTTAGTAAAGCAAAGCATTTACTCTCGACCAAAGCTAAATTTTCTTAGAATGCATTCGCATATTTTCTACATATATTCTAATACTAAAAATAACAAGTAGCAGGCACTTTACTATTAGTATACGGTACACTATTTTTATTGGAAACATAAAAAGTGACAAAAATAAGAATGCTTTTACCATATTTACTGAAAATTCGCGAGCTTGTCGGTAATCTTCTCTATTTCATTTATTATAAACTGTAGTAAAATAGACTTTATATGATATAAAATGTATACAAAATGAGGTGTCTTAAAAGTGGAACCAAAACAAATAGAAGAAATCATGGATATTATTAAAGATTTCTTCCCAGAAAATACGTCGATTGCAATATCGGATACAAATGAGTATTTATATTATCAACCTAGTAAAAAGGTTGATCTAAAAATTAAGCCAGGCGATCCTATTAAAGATGGCTCTGCTGCTCACAAAGCACTGACATATGGCCAAAAAATCAACACTTACATCGAGTCAGATGTATTTGGAGTTCCTTATTATGGGATGAGTATTCCTCTTATAGAAGAAGGAGAAACAAAAGGTGCAATTACAGCTATCTTCCCTCAAAAGCCGTCACCATTTTTAACTAACTACATTACAATTAAGATTGATGATTGTTGGTACCCTATTAAACACGATCAAGTAATTTACCTTGAAACTCAATTACGTAAAACGTTTGTTAAAACGATGGGTCGCGAAGGATATCACCGCTTAAATTTAAGTGATTTAGAGTTATTCCTAGCTCCTGATTCATTTATTCGATGCCATAGATCTTACATTGTGAACATCGATTATATCGATGAAATCCAACCCGATTCACATTCAACTTTCTTGCTTATCATGAAGGACGGGACAAGAATTCCTGTGAGTCAACGATATGCTAGTTATTTCCGTCGTTCATTAGGCTTCTAAGTATTGATGCTTTTTGATTTGCTAACTAAAGCTACTCCAAATCGCAAATTATTCTAGTATAAGAATATAAACTTTTTATTATATCGACCTTTGCACTTGGTGCAAAGGTCATTTGTATTTTTATACACCAAACAATTCCCCTATATTCTCTAACGAGTTTCGATATCAATCGAAACTTTCGTTTTTTTCTCGAAAATACATTTTTTAAGCACTTTCATGCGTTTTATGGAGATTTTGTGACATTTCAATGCTATTATACATTATACAAGTTGAAAATTACTTCAGCCAAATTAATAGAAAATAACAAACAGTTTTCTCTTTTTACTTTCTAATATAGGGGAGGATTTTTTATATGGATTCACGAGTTGAAAAACGATTAGGTTTAAAAGAACTAGCAGATAAAGTAGTATCTGCAGAACAAGCTGCCGCACTTATTAATGATGGTGATGTAGTAGGAATGAGTGGTTTTACTCGCGCTGGTGATGCTAAAGTTGTTCCAATGGCTTTAGTTGAACGTGCAAAAAATGAAAATTTCAAAATTGACATCTATACTGGTGCATCGCTAGGTCCAGAAGTGGACAAGTATCTAGCCGAGGCTGGGGTTATTCGCAAACGTGGACCTTTCATAGCTGACTCAGGCATTCGTAACCAAATTAACTCTGGTAATGTTTTTTATGTAGATGCTCACCTATCTCATAATGCTGAATTAGTACGCCAAGGAATTATTGGCCCTATTAAATATTTAATTTTAGAAGCTACTGCAATTACTGAAGATGGATTAATTATCCCAACAACTTCTGTAGGTAACTCACCAGTATTTGCTGAGTACGCAGAAAATATTATCGTTGAATTGAACATCTCTCACCCAGAGAGCCTTATCGGAATTCACGATATCTATGTTCCGGCACAACAAGGACAACGTGAACCAATTCCTATGACGGATGCTGTAAAACGTATCGGTGAAATTGGTATTAAAGTCGATCCTGCGAAAATTAAAGCAATCGTTATTTCTGAAGAGCCAGATGCTCCTTCATTAATCGTTCCGCCAGATGAAGAAACTCAGGACATGGCAAACCTTTTACTTGATTTCTTCCGTTCTGAAATTGCAGCTGGTCGTTTAACAAACAAATTAATGCCACTTCAATCAGGTGTAGGTTCAGTTGCAAATGCTGTATTAGATGGCTTTGCTGATTCTGAATTCGAAGATTTAATTGTAGCGTCCGAAGTACTTCAAGATGCAGTATTCAATTTAATTGATGCTGGTAAAGTAAGTTTTGCAGCTGCAACTTCTATTACGATTTCTGAAGAATTACAGAAAAAAGTATACGGAAACCTTGAAAAATATGCAGATAAATTAGTTTTACGTCCACAAGAAATTTCTAACCACCCAGAAGTAATCCGTCGTCTCGGATTAATTTCTATCAACACTGCTCTAGAGTTAGATATTTACGGAAACGTAAACTCGACACATGTTAGCGGTACAAAAATGATGAACGGTATCGGTGGATCAGGAGACTTTGCGCGTAACGCTCGTTTAGGGATTTTCGTAACGAAATCTTATGCTAAAGGCGGCGCTATTTCGTCAATCGTACCAATGGTATCTCACGTAGACCATACTGAACATGACGTTGACGTAATTGTAACTGAACAAGGTATTGCAGACTTACGTGGACTAGCACCTAAAGAGCGTGCAGTATTAATTATCGAAAACTGTGTTCACCCTGATTTCAAAGAACAAATGTGGGATTACTACAACCGTGCTGTTGAAGCAACAGGTAATGCCCAAACTCCTCACATTTTAGAGGAAGCTCTTTCTTGGCATGTAAACCTTGCTAAAAACAAAACAATGAAAAAAGAAATCTCTAAAGCTTAATAACATATAAAGGGTAGTCTCACAATTATGTGAGGCTACCCTTTTTTCTTTTTCTATTTTACTGATCTACTGCTGCAAATTTATTCATATACTGCGCTCTACATTAATGTTATAATATTTTAAAAATTGATAAATTTTTATTAATAATGTAAATACCCCTTTACATTCAATCTCTCATTGGAGAAAAGAGTTGATATCATGAACTTTATAAAAAAACATTGGCTTCTTATATTATTGGCAGTTTTATTCTTTCTTGCACCATTAGCTGAGATTATTGCATTTCAATATTTATATTCAAGAGATTTAAACGTTGTAATGGATTGGATGGGGAATAACAAATTTTGGATTATCAGTTTTACATATCTAATCATCTTGTCTTTCCAATTATTGATTTATGCTATCTTTAATAATATATCGATTTCTTTATCGTTAACATTTATTTTATTTACCCTAATGAATGTTATAAATTACTACAAGCTTCAAATATTAAACGAGCCTCTCTATCCGTGGGATATGTTTTTATATGAACAATTAGTCGATTTATTTCCATTGGTAGCTAAGGTTGTTGATTTAAAGTATTTATTTCTATTATTAATTGTGATAGCTCTATTAGTTATTTTCTGCAAATTCATGCCTAATTATAAAGTGAAGTGGATTCCAAGAGTTATTTTATTAATTTGTTCGTTGCTTTTAATAACAGGGTTTATATTGAATGATAAGAACCCGACAAAGCAAGTATTTGCAAAGTATGGCATTAGCAATGCTTTATCTACTCCTAAGACAAACGTTTCGATTAACGGTTTAATTTTATCATTTGTTTTGTACTTGCCAGATGTTTTTATTGATAAACCGGATGGCTATTCAGAGGAGGCCATTAAAAAGATTGCAGATTCTCTAGATTTTAATGCAGATTCTGCTGATGAAACTGCCAAGCCAAATGTAATCGTAATCATGAGCGAATCTCTTTTTGACATTACAAGATTAGCGTCTGTGGAATTTAACAAAGATCCAATCCCTACGATTCGTCATAATATGAGTGGTGCACTTTTATCTCCTACATTTGGTGGTGGCACATCCAGTGTTGAATTTGAAGCGCTGACAGGTCTATCCAATGTATTCTTACCAAGCGGTTCAAGTGCATATCAACAATACATCAAAAAGGATATCCCTTCATTGGCTAGTGTATTTGAAAACAAAGGTTACTATCCATTTGCTTTACACACTTATCATGGGTGGTATTGGAATCGAGAAACTGTCTATGATTATTTAGGATTTAGCGATTTTATATCAGGCGAGGATTTGACGGATGCACCAATTAAAGGTCAATATATTGGAGATGAAACAATTACTAATGAAATCATCGATAAAATAGAAGAAAAGGAAGAGCCAGTTTTTGTATATGCAGTAACCATGCAGAATCATAGTCCTTATGTTGCAAATTTATATGAAGAAAATTCAATTACAGTAGAAAATAATATCTCTAAAAGCAATCTAGATATGATTGAATCCTATGCCACTGGTATTTCTGATTCAGACTATGAATTAAGTCGTATGATCAAGTACTTTAATAATAGCGAGGAACCTACACTTATCGTTATGTTTGGTGATCATCTACCTTCCTTGGGTACAGAAATGGCTGTGTACAACGAAA
This sequence comes from Lysinibacillus sp. SGAir0095, assembly GCF_005491425.1. Taxonomy (NCBI): domain Bacteria; kingdom Bacillati; phylum Bacillota; class Bacilli; order Caryophanales; family Bacillaceae; genus Lysinibacillus; species Lysinibacillus sp. SGAir0095. Next base: position 3,775,269 of record NZ_CP028083.1, read on the forward strand.
CTGGTTTTTTAAACAGTGAGAATTCTTATTTAGAAAATCAATCTCTCATTAGACAGACACCATTAGTTGTGTGGAAAAATTTTGGGGACCAAGTTAAAGTTCCTGATCTACTAAGTCCCGCTTTTCTATCACCAATTATTTTTGAAAATGCTGGATTAGAAATGCCTAAGTATTACGAGTTCTTAAAGAAATTTTCCACACAATTACCAGGCTATATAAGTACGGTTAAAGTTGATAGCAATGGAGACTTATATAACAAAACCCCTGAAGAATCGAGGGAATTAGAAGAAATGTATGAAATGCTTCAATATGATTTACTTTTTGGTAAACAATATTCAAAAGAGTATCTCTTCGATTAATTTTTAATGCTTTATATAAAAAAATCGACAACACTGAAACGTTGTCGATTTTTCTAATTTTAGTGCACCGGATGCTGGTCATTTTCATTGTAATAGGCTAAAGCAGTTTGTCCCCCACCCTCAGAGATAAAGTTATTTTCTCGAATTTTAGTTGAAGTTGGGCCTGCTGCTGTCTCAGCAATTTCTTTTAATGAGTTATTTTGTGTCATGTTGGAGCCAAAAAATTGAGCTTTCATGTCTTTAAAGAACTTAACTGTATAATCACGATTCTTCTTCTTACTTAAAAATGATGCTGCACTAGCAACCAACGCTGTAATTACGATACCTTTTCCCTTTAGCTTTGCCATTATTAATCCCCTCCGTAAAAATGTTATGGTTTACTTTTCCCCAAACTAGCTCATTTAAACTTCTCATCACTTGTTTTAAATCTATCAAAATGTGGAAAGGATAAATAACAACATACACAAATGCATAATTTTGGATTTGGATGAATATTTATATATATACTGAAATACGATTCACAAAAAAAATCATACTAGTGCATGTACTCCTAATGAAAAAATCCAAAATCAAAATAATATGCAAATTCTAAAGGAGGAACAACTGATGATGAATAACAAAGAAATTACTTACGATTGGAAAGAGGTCACTTCCATTATTGTCGCCTCAACACTCCTAACAACATTTATTTACGGTTTCACTTTTATTTATTAGAAATACTTAAATAAGCTTATTCGCTGTATGATAGCGTTTAGGCTTATTTTTATGCCTTTAATATAATATTATACGCATTAAAAAAGAATGCCTAAAAGTAGCTGCAACTACAATTTAGGCACTCTTTTTTTATGCTTTTATATCGTTATAAGCTTCACTTTTTTCGAATGCTGCCACTACATAGGAGCAAATTGCATTCATTTTCAAATCATTTTCTCTAGCATAATCCGCTGCTCTATCTAGCAATTTTTTTGCTACCCCTTGACCGCGCAACGCATTTGAAACATAGGTATGGTTCATATCCATAATGTTATCACGCTCTACCCATTCAATTTCAGCTAGTTTTTCTCCATCTTGTTCATATTCAAAAGCAAAATGTTTTGGACTTTTCTCTGTTAATTTAAAATCCATCTTCATCCCTCCCATTTGCTAAAAATATAACATAGTTAGGAAACTAATGGTAATGATTCGCTTTTCTTAGAGATTCCAGCTAACTGATTTTATTTAAACCAGGATGAAACAGTATCCATCAATTTATTGAAAAAGTCTTTGACACCATTCCAGAAACCTTCATCTTTTAGAATTTCTCCATATTTCTCTTCAAAAGAAGTTGCTAAATCAGATAATTGTTCCGATAGCTTTGAAAAATCAATATCCAACTGGCTAATACGATTCATTAAATCCACTAACATCTGACGATCCTGCTCACTTAATTCAATATTTAGTTTCGCTAATTGGTCTGTTACAATTTGCTCTACTTCTTCTTTTGTTGCAGGGTTCAACTCCGAAATTTGTTGTTTTATCCCAGTTAATAATTCTGCAATTTGTTCATCACTAATATTGGCATTTTCCGCAATTTCAGTTGCAACAGATAGTTCTTCATTTGCTACATCCGTACGTTCTGTATCTAATGTTTCACCCGTTTTTACTTCGTATGCCTTATAAATACCAACAAGAGCAGAGTGGCCTGTTACAGGTTTTGGTGCAGCAATTTCGACTGTTGCATCTTCAATCCCTGCAGTTAACATTGCATTCGCATACATTTCAGATGTAACTTGTGTAATATTGTCTGGTGTAACAATACTAATAATTAGTCCTTTTCCTTCTTCTTCACGGGTGATTTTTGCCGAAGAATACATTCTTGAACTTGGATTACTAGCACTAATATATTTGACTAAATCCTCCCCCGAAACTGTAATTTCGTCAACTTCTGGTTCCTTGTCTACTTGAAGTGCCTCTTTTACAATTGATTTTTCATCCTCAGATAAATTTGCTCCGTAAACAATAATTGGCACTCCTAATTTTTCATTTATGGCATTTTGACTATTATTATCAGCAGCTAATGCACTCATTGGCATAATCATAGAAACTAACAATACCAATGTCGCAACAATCGATAAATACTTTCGTTTCATGTAAAAGCATCCCCTTTTTATGTTTTTCAACAATTAGTACGTAAAAAAAAGTAAAAGGTTCCAATTCGTCTATCATAACAGGCGAATTGGAAATATTGCCTCTTTAACAGAGTAAGCTGTGACACGATATAACGACCTGGCCACAGCTTATCACTTCTCTATAAAATTTCTGTCCAACCATCTTGTTGTTTGATTTTACCAGCTTTCATTAACGTACCTAACGCTCTCTTAAATGCACCCTTACTCATATGGAACATTTCAGTTATTTCTTCAGGTGTAGATTTGTCGCTAAATGGCATCTTACCACCAACGCTTTGTAAATACTCAAAAACTACTTGTGCATCTTGTCCAAGTCTTTCATGCTTTCGAGGGAGTAAAGAACCGTTTAATGAGCCATCTTCTTTTACTGCAATAATTCGTACTTCTACCTCTTGACCAAGTCTTGGTTCAGTGTACATTTCTGAATTATGAACAAAAATACGATAGGGTTCTTCAATCCCCAGTAAGAATGAGCCTACAGGTAATAGTCGATAAGGGCGTGCCTTAACGTTTTTATTGTGCATTTCCTCAAAGGCACCCTCATATAATTCGTTCACCTTTTCTTCTGTTACTAAACGACCAAATAAGTCACCATTGCGATCTGTACGAAGTGTTAAATAAAGATGATCTCCAACTTCAGGCCATACACTTTCTATAGGAGGTAAATCCTCAGCCTTTACTAAAACTTCTCTCGATGAACCGATATCTACGAATGCTCCCTCTTTCGTCACCTTAATAACTCTGGCCCAGCCATAGTCACCTTGTAAAATCGCTGGGATAGCAGTTGTAGCTTGTAAATTGCCGCGACGATCTGCATATAGGAAGACTTTGATTCGTTCACCAACTCTTAGTGAGCCTTGTACATCAGAGCTATTTAAAGGAATTTCTGCATGTCCATCCGTTAGTATCCACTTTGACCCCTGTTCCTCTAATACTGTTAATTCAACAACTTGACCTGATTGTAATTCGTTCAATTTTGTCTTTCCTTTCCACTTTTCAAATAGAAGTGCTTTTATTGTTCCTTCATTGCTTCTAACTTTTTAACTAGGTCTGTATCTTCTTCAAGCAGTTGGACTAGATCGGCGATTCGATCAATCGAATTCCAGCTTAAATGATGTTCAATTCCTTCAACATCCTCATATATGCGTCCCTCATCTACCCCAATTAGTCTTAAAAACTGCTCAAGTAATTCATGCCTTTTAACAAGACGTTTACCCAGTTTTTCGCCCTTGGATGTTAATGTAAGCCCTCTATATTTTTCATATATTAAATATCCGTCTTTATCTAATTTTTGCACCATCTTTGTTACTGAAGAAGGAAGAACAGATAATGCTTCAGCTATGTCCGACACCCTCGCATATCCTTTATTTTCGATTAACAAATAAATTTGCTCGATATGATCCTCCATACTAGGTGTTGGCATAACAAGTCTCCTCACTTTCAAAATATCAGTTTAATTTTACTACAACACTCCCAAAAAAGGTAACTTAAAACAAATTAAAAGGAGTTATCTCACTTTTTGAAAATTAAACTTGAAGAAAAATGTCCAAAAAGTCAATAACGGACTAATTGGACATTTATTTGATATGGTTAGGTTTTTTTCCAACTGTATGAATGGCTATGATTATTTTTTTATTTAACAACTCGATATGTTCTGATGTTTTTAATGTAGAATATGCCTCTTCTCTAGCATCATTTGTCGAGACATAATATGTCGGCAAATGATTCAAGGCATCTGCACAAATATTCATTTGACAGAAGTTACAATCACAAAATGTTTGATAATCCGGACTATGCAACAAAAATCTTACTAGGCCTTGTACAATTTCTTCTGTTACATTTAATAAAATTGGCTTGAACAAAGATTTCGCCTACCCACATTAATTATTCTCAACTCATTTCAGAGTGAGGTTTATATCCAATAGTATCGGGCAATGATCGCTTCCTAATACATGGGCGTGAATATCTGTCTCTTGGACCAGTTCTACGATTCGGTTTGAAGTGATAAAATAATCAATTCTCCAACCAATATTGCGTTCACGTACTTTATTCATATAAGACCACCAAGTAAAAGCATCTTCTCTCTCTGAGTTAAAATAGCGGAATGAATCTGTGAACCCGGATTGAAGCAGCTCTGTCATTTTACCCCGTTCTTCAAAAGTAAAACCGGAATTCCCAATATTTGATTTTGCATTTTTTAAATCCTTCTCTTCATGGGCCACATTTAAGTCTCCACAGTAGATAACTGGCTTTTTAGCATCTAATTCCTTTAAATACCCAGAAAGCTTTTCTTCCCATTGAAGTCGTTTTGGTAATCTTGCTAGATCACGCTGAGAGTTAGGCGTGTACACATTTACTAGATAGAATTTGTCATACGCCAATGTAATAATACGTCCTTCTGACTCACTTTCTTCTTCCCCCACACCATATGTTATGGTTAGTGGTTCATGTTTTGTGAAAATTGCGGTACCTGAATAGCCCTTTTTCTCAGCATAATTCCAATACTGGTGATATCCCTCTAATGGTAGTTCAATCTGTCCAGCCTGACATTTTGTTTCTTGAATACAAAAAAAGTCAGCATTTACCTCATTAAAATAATCTAAGAAACCTTTTTTCACACAGGCACGTATGCCATTCACATTCCAAGATATAAATTTCATTTGCAAACCCCACTATGTATAAATTATCGTTTTTGCTCTTGTTAAGAAAGATAAAGCGCCTTTCATAACGAGAGGCGCTTTTAAGATCTTAATTTGTTAAATCTTCACCAACAATTTTCACTTCTAATTCAAGCTCTACATCAAAATTATCTTTTACAGTGCGTTTAACCATCTCAATTGTTTCGATATAGTCAGTTGCTGTTGCATTGCCTTTATTGATAATAAATCCAGCATGCTTTGTTGAGACTTCAGCACCACCTACACCTTTACCTTGCAGGCCACTATCTTGAATTAATTTACCTGCAAAATATCCAGGCGGGCGTTTGAAGACGCTACCCGCTGAAGGATATTCTAGAGGTTGTTTCGATTCTCGCTTATAAGTTAAGTCAGCAACCATTTCATCTATCTCTTTTTGATCTCCCTTTTTTAGCTGGAAGTTGGAAGAGAGAACGAAATACTCTTTTTTAGCAATAATACTTTTTCGATAGCCAAGTTCAAGTTCTTCTTTTGATAGAACGATACGTTCTCCTTCTTTTGTTAAAACGGTACAATCTATTATGATATCTTTGATTTCTCCACCATACGCTCCTGCATTCATGGCCATTGCCCCGCCAACCGATCCAGGTATACCACATGCAAATTCGAAGCCTGTTAAACTACTTGCCGCTGCTAGACGCGATACTTCTTTAATGAGTGCCCCGCTCTGTGCATAAATTTTTTCTCCATCAACACGGATTGCATCAAGCTTTGTAAAAGAAATAACAATTCCACGTACACCGCCATCACGGACAACCATATTAGAACCATTACCTAACATTAATAAGGGAACTTCATGTTGATGTGCATATTTAACAATCGCAGCTGCTTCTTCTTCAGTTTCAGGGAGGACAAAAACATCTGCATTGCCCCCAAGTTTAGTCATTGTATATGTTTTTAAAGATTCATTAATCTTGATATTACTAGGATTTACCATTTGAGCTAAATCTTCTGCCCATCGCTTAATTGTCATAAAAGCAAATTTCCTTTCTACTACATACTCTTTTTTAGTATGGGTAATTAAAAGCTTTTTGACAAGTGATACATGGCCTTATTTTATCCAACATTGTGACCATTTCTCAACTTCACGTATAGCTCCCTCTAATGCACTTCCTTTTTCTGTAAGGAAGTATTCTACACGAACAGGTATTTCTGTGTAGACTTTCCTTTCAACAATCCCCTCTTTCTCTAGTTCCTTTAAACGTTCAGAAAGAAGACGACCACTTACAGGTAATGCTGATTCGATTTCATTAAAACGCTGAGGCCCTTCTAATAATTGATATAGTATTAATGTTGTCCAACGCTTTCCAAGTAGCTCCATCGCTTTCGATAAACGAGGACATATTGTAGATTCTTTCATCATTACACCTCAAATTAAGTAATATACTTACAAAGATTCGAATGAATTTATTATATGCGTATTCCAAATCTAGTGTACCATTTTACATTTAGTTACGAAAAGTAAGTTCAACACAAATTATATCAATTTAAGGATATAACTTGAACATCTACAGAGTTAAAATTCCTTAAAAGCTAAATGCAGGAAAAAATTGGTACAATATTGAAACTTTTACTATTTCTAAACGTATTTTCAATCATACATATTTCTTTTGTCGATGCTAAAAGTCGTCTGAATGATTTTCTCCCTTTGGTTATCATCACTTCATGATTTTATGAATTCATTTATGATTCTATTCATTTCGACAAGAAGATTAGTAGATTGTATTATGATAAGCTTTAAAGGAGCGAATGTTTATGTTTTTTGAAGATATACTATTTAGTCTTGTTCCAATTTTTATTGGGGCTGTTTTTATTTTTGTTTTTGGGATGATTATCTGGGGAGTTATTTCTAGTATTAAAACGAATGCTAAAAATAACGCTTCCCCAGTTTTAACTGTTCCCGCTCAAGTAGTAGCCAAGCGAACAGAAGTACGAGGTGAAAATTCACGTACCTGGTATTACTCAACATTTCAAGTAGAAAGTGGAGATCGAATGGAATTTGAAATCTCCGGTAACGAATATGGTTTGCTTGCCGAAGCTGACTTAGGACTCCTTACTTTCCAAGGGTCTCGCTTTCAAAATTTTGATCGTAAAAGATAAATTTAAAACTTGCATCAGAACATGGCTGAGGGCCAAGTATCTATTCACGAGTTATAAAGACAAGAAACCCCCAACGCTTTAAGTCGCTGGGGGCTCGAATTTATTAATTATTATACATTGACTGTAGCTAATTTTTCTGCAGATGCTTTAACGCGTTCAATTCCTTCAGCAATAATTTCTTGTGCTTTATTTGGCTCCGCATTATGTCCTTCGATGATTACTTCATCAAGTAGCGTCATACCTGCTACTCCACCAAATACGTTTTTAATGTAGTTCACTGACATTTCCATAGGCTGTGCTTCTGGAGCTGAATAATACCCACCACGAGCGTTCAGTACAACAAATTTCTTGTCAGTTAATAATTGAATCATTTGACCTTCAGGAGAATATTTGAACATAAATCCTGCTGAGTAAACATAATCAATGAAAGTTTGTAATTTTGCAGGGATTGTTAAATTCCAAAGCGGGAAAGCAAGAACGACCACATCTGCAGAAGTTACAGCATCCATAGCTTTTTGTTTTGCTGCTAAAAGACGCGATTCTACTTCAGTCAATTCTTCACCGTTTTGAACTTTACCAAAAGCATTAAATAACTCTTGTCCAAAATATGGTGTATCCTCTTCAAACAAATCATAAGTTGTTAGGTTTACACCTTCGACTTTTTTTGCTTCTTCAATATATGTTTCGTACATTTTAGTTGAAACGCCATCTGGGCGGTTGTTCGCTTTAATAACTAATACGTTTGTCATAATATAAAACTCCTTTAAGAAATTCTTTTTTAATATAAAACATAAGAGTAATCTTAAAGGAGTTAAAATAGTATTTCAATAGAATAGACCTCATACTTTTGACTGAAATGACAATCTAGTATTATAGAATATTGAATGAATGGTAATTTCTACAAATCACATTGCCCGTTTATACAAACGGAACCATCTTCTCCAACCATCTTTAATTTCGGCTGTAAACCTGCCTCATCTGCAGCTTTTGCTATTGTTTGGTCAAATATAGCTTTTGGTTGTGCTCCTGATATTCCGTATTTATTATCAATGACAAAGAAAGGAACTCCGCGAACACCTAAATTTTGTGCTGCCGATATATCTTTCTGTACTTCTTCAACAAATTGGTTGCCCTTTAATATCTCCTGTGCTTCAGCTCTATCAAGCCCTACCTCTTCTACTAAGCTCAGTAAAACATCTTGCTTTCCGATGGCACCGCCTTCTAAGAAGTATGACTGTAAAAATCTCTCACTTAGCTCTGTACCTTTACCTTTAGTACTTGCCCATTTTGACAACCGATGCGCAGCAGTTGTATTTGCATCTTTCATAATGTCGAAATTGTAATTTAATCCTACTTCCTTTGCACGTTCAGCAACATTTTTCGTCATCTCTTTGGCTTGTTCTTCCGAAATATTATATTTATTACTTAGGCTAGCGTATACCGATTTGTCCGTATCAATAGGTGTCGTTGGATCGAGTAAGAAGCTCTTTAACTCTACTTCTATTTGTCCTTCATATCCAGCCTCTTTAATTGATTGTTCTAATTGACGTTTTCCAATATAACAAAATGGACAAACATAATCTGACCATACTTCTACTTTCATCAGCTATTCCTCCTCTTTTCTTCATTGTACGAGTGAAATATTTTTCCGACAATTAAAGTGCTCATTTGAATATAGTCATTCTTTTTTTCCAATACTTTATATAAAATCACTAATTTCACCAAAATAGTGAAATTTACTACATTATTCTATTCATTTTGATACTTTTGATTGTGTTAAATATGAGTAAACTGGAGGCTATTATGCAAAATTCTTTATGGCTAAAAGATGTAGAAATCCCTACATTTTCTACTTTATCAAACTCTTTAGATTGTGACGTATGTATTGTTGGTGGCGGATTATCTGGAATATATACTGCTTATCTCCTTGCCAAAAAAGGCATGAAAGTTGTTCTGCTCGAAGCAAAGCCAGCATTTGCTATCGGTACAACTGGACATTCCACCGGCAAATTAACTCCCCAACACGGCGTCGTTTATTCCAAGCTGTTAAAATACTTTTCTGCTGAAGACGTGTTCACCTATTATGAAGCAAATAGAAATGCAATTGAATCAGCACTTCAAGTGGCTTCAGAAGATTCTTTTGAGAGAGTGGATTCATATTTATATGCAACTACTATTCCCGGAAAACAAACTATAGAAAAAGAATTATATGCCTATAATGAATTAAACATTCCTGGAGTTGAAACGACAGAAACAGAGCTACCTTTTGATGTAACGTCTGCTCTAAAAATGGAGGACACAGCTCAAATCCACCCGACAAAATTTGCGACTCATTTTTTAAAATTGGCTATAGATAATGAGGCTGCCGTGTACACAAATAGTCGTGTAACCAAGGTTGAAATCGATGAGAAGTTCGTACTAACCGACAACGACTCAAAGGTTACTTTTAAGAAGCTAGTCTTATGTACTCACTACCCAATAGAATCCATTAAGGGATTAATCACAACAAAATTATCCATTGACCGTTCTTATCTACTTGCTTCAGAAACGACCGAATTACTTAAAGGTCAATACTTATCTGTTGAAGAATCCTCTCGAACGATTCGTACTGCCTCAATTGGGGGTACCCCTTATTTCATTTATGGAGGTAAAAGCCATATTGCCGGAGAAGTCGAGGATACACAAAGCTATTATGAATCATTAAAGGAGGAGATGGTAGAGACTTTTAATTTACCAGAGCCACCATTCCTGTGGAGTGCACAGGATCCAAATACTCCTGATTTAGTTCCTTATATTGGGCAAATTTCGGAGGACACGCCTGATCTCTATATCGCTACCGGTTACCGAAAATGGGGGCTATCTAATTCGCTTGTTGCTGGAGAGATCCTTTCAAGTTTAATTACACATGAAAGTCACAAAGCAACACATCTATACAGCCCTACTCGGGATCAATTTGGAAAAAATTTTTTACGCGGCTTAAGTACAATTGGATTTGTAACCGCTAATTTAGCAGAAGGATATTTAACACGAATGGAAGCGCCGAAATGCACACATTTGGGCTGCAAAACAAGATGGAATGACGGCGATGAAACATGGGATTGCCCATGCCATGGCTCCCGTTTTGATAAGGATGGGAACGTTATTGAAGGACCTGCTGTGTATCCGTTGAAGCTGAAGAAATAGCATTACCAACCTTCGACCAAATTAAGGAGGCTGCCCCGAAATGTCCATATTCAAGGGACATATTGGGGCAGCCTCTTCATTTATTAGAGTCCTTCAGTTAAAACTGGAACGATTTGTTTTTTACGAGATACAACACCTGGTAAATCAACTAAATTGTTCACTAATTCTTTTCCGAAGCTTCTTGCAGCAGCTTCTGCAGCATTACCAACTACTACCGCTGTTGAATCATTGTTTAATATGTCTGTTACAACAAAAAAGAATAGGTTTAATCCATTTTCTTCAATATTTTTATTTAATAATCCTACTAACTCATCTTTACGGTTTAATACATCATTTACATCTACTGCATTCACTTGAGCAACAACTGATTTTACTTCGCCAAAAGTAAACTCTTTTGCATCTAGAGAAAGTAAATCTTCTAATGACTTATCTGAAAGGTCGGCACCTGCTTTTAACATAGCTAAACCATACTCATCTACATTTACACCAGCAAGTTCAGCTAGTTCTTTTCCAGCTTGTACGTCTTGTTCTGTACACGTTGGTGATTTGAATAATAAAGTATCTGAAACAATTGCAGATAGCATTAAGCCCGCAATATTAGAAGGTACTTCCACATTATTTTCTTTAAAGATTTTATTTAAGATTGTTGCTGTACATCCAACTGGTTCAGCACGATAGTAAAGTGGGTCCGAAGTTTCGAAGTTTGCAATACGGTGGTGATCGATTACTTCTGTTACCTTTACTTCTTCAATTCCATCAGCAGATTGTTGACGCTCGTTATGGTCAACTAAAATCACTTCACTTGCTTCTCCTGCCACATTATTCACTAGGCGAGGTGCCTCGAAACCGAATTTTTCTAACGCAAAGAGTGTTTCGTTATTTACCTCTCCTAATCTAACTGCTTCTGCATCAACACCAATTTGTTGTTTTAGATATGCATAAGTAATTGCCGAAGTGATTGTGTCTGTATCTGGATTTTTGTGTCCGAAAACTAATACTTTACTCATTAAATGTGGCCTCCCATTAATCCTTAATTCAATTATTTCGAATTTATTTTATCACACAACGTTGTGAATAGAAAAAAGAAGTTCTTTCGTTGTTCTCTACTTTTCTACACTTGAAAGTAGAGTAGTTCTCTACAAGGACAAAGTGTACCTTTTTGCCACCATCTCCGCAGTACATGGATGTACAAGTGCCGACATTGCCACATGGAAGTGGCGTTATTGTCGGCCAGTTGTTGTCGGAGCTTGGCGAGCGTTCTCCACTTTTCTAGAAAAAAGCGCATTCGTAAATGCCCCCGCAATTTACGAATACGCTCTCGCAATACACTTAAACAGATAGTGCTTTTTCTAAATATAAGTGGTGATGATCGATTTGTGTGTTTGCCTTTTGAAAATTTGTATATTGCTTTTTATTTTGTGCTACCATTCCTTCGACTAATGCATGAATTAATGAATGTGCTGCTGTTATTGTTTCAGTTGACGCTGTCTTTTGTGCCCCGACTGTAAACAGTATATCTGCATAGCTTCTTATTGACGAAATACTGGAATGAGTAATAGCTATTACCTTTACCTTCCTATTTTTTGCCCATTTAGTAATTGCCAATGCATCATCAGCAAGATCGTCAAGCGCTATAACAAAGAGTACTGAATTTTCTTCCATTTCACTTATTTGCCTCACAATATTCTCTATCTCTGGTTGGATCTGCTTAACATGTTTTCGATAATTACTTAATGTACATGTTAAGAAGTTTGCAGAAGGTGAGGATTGCCTCAAGCCAAGTACATACAAGAAATTTGATTCGTGCAATAATTGAATTGCCTGTTCAAATTGTTCTTCATTGGTAATATTAATGGTATTTAAAATGCTTGCTACATCTCGGTTCATTATCTCATTTAGAAGATTTACATTCTTCTTAGAAATTAGTGGATGCGATTGTTCAACCGTGTCCTCTTCACCCATTAAATCTGATTTAATTCTTTCTTGCAGCTCCGAAAAACCTGATAATTCCATTGCATAACAGAATCGTATAACAGTCGATTCACTAACTCCAATTAGCTTTCCAACATCAGAAGCTATATGAGTAGCTATTACATTTGGGTTATCAATAGTAAACTGAGCAACTTTACGCTGTCCTCTAGATAGACGGATAAAACGCTTTTTAATTTGATCACAAAAGCTCATTTTAGCTCCCCCAATACCTCTATTAATTTAATACTTGAAAGTTAACATACACATTACTAATTTAATAATTGATATTATCACTATTATAAATTGAATACAATGATTTTTCAGAAAAAACTTTAATACACTAAACCGAAAAAGTCGAAAATTTGTCAAAATCGGAGGAGTCAATGTTGATATGGGAATCTAGAAAATAAAAAAACTGATTCAAGTTTGATGAAAAACTTGAATCAGCCAATTAAATGGTCCCTATTCCAACTCAGTTTGCTTTGTTTCTTTACCTAAAAAGAACACTGAACTAGCACCAATTAATATTGATATACAGAAGATACCAAATATAAATCCAATTTCAAAATCTGCACCTAATAGATATCCAACTAACAGCGGACCAAAAATCCCTCCAATCCGGCCAACTGCTGCGGCCATACCTGTACCTGTTCCTCTAATCACCATTGGATATTGTTCAGGTGTGTAAGCATAAAGTGCCCCCCACGCTCCCAAATTAAAGAATGATAATAAAATTCCCGAAGTGAGTAAGACAGCAATCGATTCTGCATTACCGAAAACATATGCACTTGCTGCAGTACCGATTAAGTAAGTAACAAGGACAAATTTTCTTCCCAATTTTTCGATAAACCAAGCTGCAGTAAAGTAACCTGGTAGTTGAGCCAACGTCATGATTAGTACATATTTAAAGCTGGAAATTAAATCGTATCCCTTTCCCACCATTACACTTGGTAGCCATAGAAACATTCCGTAATATGAAAATACAACTGTGAACCACAATATCCATAGCATTAATGTTGAGCGAGAATATTTTTTCTGCCAAACTCCTGCAATATTTTGCATTATAGAGCGATTTTTTGCTTCCAGTTTCGCTGTAAACTGCGGAGAGTCTGGTAAGTGAATTCTTATATACACTGCATATAGTGCAGGAATAGCTGTTAAAATTAAAGCAACACGCCAGCCCTCAATTGGCCAAAATTCTGCTGGAATAACAAAGTACGAAAGAATAGCTGCGATCAACCAGCCTCCTGCCCAAAAGCTTTCTAAAAGAACAACGACTCTCCCGCGCTCCTTAGCTTCAACACTTTCAGATACTAATGTAGAGGCCACCGGAAGTTCTCCCCCTAGACCCATTCCGACAAAAAATCTTAATATCAGAAATGCTGCAAACGTAGTCGTTAGGGCAGACAATCCACTTGCAACAGAAAAGATAATTAATGTCCACATAAAAATTTGTTTGCGTCCTACCTTGTCTGCAAATACCCCAAAGACTAATGCCCCCACCGCCATACCAATGGAGTTTATACTACCAATCCACCCCATTTGAGAGGAAGTTAAATCCCAATCTACCGCTAATGCTGCAATGACGAAGGATAAAATCCCTACATCCATTGCATCAAACATCCAGCCAACCCCCGCAACTCTTAATAGTTTATTGCGAGAAATAGGTGCTGTATTTGTATTTTTACTCATTCTGCATCCACCTGTCTTTACACTTGAATTTACATATGTTTACCATACAATTAATTCAATTATGTGACAAGCTAAAATTTATATGTGTAATTTGTTAATTTGGTAAATGCTATTGAAAAACACCTTATACTTGAGTTAAAATGTCTCTTATATACAAACAACTGTTCATTCAGCGTGAACAAAAGGAGCTAATCTGTTATGTGGAAAGGTCTTATTGAAGAATATAAAGAATTTTTACCCGTTACTGAAAATACACCCGCTCTTACTTTAAATGAGGGAAATACACCTCTTGTACATCTTGTTAATCTTTCTAAAGAATTAGGTATAGAACTCTATGGTAAAGTTGAAGGTGCCAACCCAACTGGATCATTTAAGGATCGCGGGATGGTTTTTGCTGTTGCTAAAGCAATTGAAGATGGTGCAAAATGCGTAATTTGTGCATCAACAGGGAATACATCTGCCGCTGCATCTGCTTATGCTGCACGTGCAGGAATACAATCAATTGTAGTAATTCCTAAAGGAAAAGTTGCTCTTGGTAAATTAGCGCAAGCGTGTATGTACGGGGCCAAAATTATTGAAATAGATGGCAATTTTGATGATGCATTATCCATTGTTCGTAAAGTTAGTGAAACAACACCTGTAAAATTAGTTAACTCAGTAAACCCATATCGAATTGAAGGCCAAAAAACTGCAGCATTTGAAATTGTTGATAGTTTAGGACAAGCGCCTGATTATTTATGTATTCCTGTTGGAAACGCAGGTAACATTACAGCATACTGGAAAGGCTTCAAGGATTATAACGAAGCAAAAAACACAGGCTTACCTAAAATGTATGGCTTTGAAGCTGAAGGTGCTGCAGCCATTGTAAAAGGAGAACCTATTTCGAATCCGGAAACTGTCGCAACAGCCATCCGAATTGGAAACCCTGCCAGCTGGAAATTAGCAGAAGCTGCACGCGATGAGTCTGGTGGGATTATTGATTTAGTAACAGACGATGAAATTTTAAACGCCTATAAATTAATTGCACGTACTGAAGGAATTTTTGTTGAACCAGGTTCTGCTGCCTCACTAGCGGGCGTTATTAAGTCTGTTAAGAATGGGGGAATTGAAAAAGGCAGCCGTGTTGTAACAGTATTTACTGGTAATGGCCTAAAGGATCCAGATACTGCCATGAACGTTTCAACAGTTGATTTAGTCTCGCTTCAAAACGATGAAAATGATATTCGCCATTATATTGAGGGAATATTATGAGTAAGAAATGGCAAATCATTGTTCCAGGAAGTACAGCAAACTTAGGACCCGGATTTGATTCCATTGGACTTAGTTTAAGCCTATATTTAGATTTAACAGTAGGTTTAGCAGACCAATGGGAAATCATCCATGTATCCGATCATCTTCCACAAGACGTCGTAATTGAAGAACACTTAATTTATATGATTGCAAAAGAAACGGCCGCTCGATTTAATAAGGAATTACCTCCTTGTCGAATTGAAATGCGTAGTGAGCTTCCTTACGCACGGGGATTAGGTAGCAGCGCTGCGGCGATTGTTGCTGCTATTGAATTGGCGAATCTTGTTTGTGATTTACACCTAACAACACAGGATAAATTAAACATTTCTTCTCAAATTGAAGGACATCCTGACAATGCAACCGCTTCTGTACTAGGCGGCTTAACCATATCACATATGGATGAGCACGGCGTTGTCGATACCATCCATGTAAAAGATTTAGATGCTTCTTTTGTTGTTTTTATCCCAGATGTTGAGCTGAAGACATCTGAAGCCCGTAGAGTATTACCCGAACAGTTTGAACGTGGTTATGCAATACATGCTAGCGCTAATGCCAATATGCTTGCTGCCTCATTCATCTCGAAAGATTATGAACGAATTGGACGGTATATGGAATCGGATTTATTCCATGAACCTTTCCGTTCAAGACTAATACCTAACTTTAGAGAGATAAAATGTGCTGCAAAACAAGCGGGTGCTTTTGGTACAGCACTAAGCGGGGCTGGCCCAACTGTTATTTCAATTATTCCGAATGTTCTTGGTGAACAGTTTGTTTTATCCATGAAAAAACAATTCCCTACACATGAAGTTCTTTTAACAAAAGCAGATCACCGAGGTATTTACGTTAAAGAAGTTTTAACTGATATTTTCACTTAAACGATTAATATAGATGTTCAATGGTTCATATATATAACTATTGGACATCTTTTTTCTTTTTGTTATGAAACTTGCTGTCCTGCCATGTTTCACTTTGTTCAATCTCGGGGATTAAGAATTAAGGGGATGTTTGATTAACGATTAGAAAGGGGAATCGAATATGAAAATTGGGATTATTGGGGCTTCCGGTAAAGCTGGGTATACCATCTTAACAGAGGCGAGAATGAGACACCATGATATAACGGCCATCGTTCGCAATAGGGATTGCATTAGTAATCAGCATGTCAACATTCTAGAAAAAGAAGCATTTAGCTTAACTCGTCGAGATTTACATCAATTTGATGTCGTCGTAAATGCTTTTGGCTCTCATCCTGGGGAGGAACATCTACATGTTGAGTTTGGACGCTTCCTTATTAGTCTTTTAGAAGGAAGCAGAACAAGATTATTTGTAGTCGGAGGAGCTGGAAGTTTATTTATTGACGGGAAAACCAGATTAATCGATATTCCGGATTACCCTAATGAATATAGGGAAATTGCTAATCAACAGCTACAAAACCTAGTCGATTTACAAAACTCCTCTATCAAATGGACATTTTTAAGTCCCTCTGCCTTGTTCGATTCCGACGGACCAAGAACAGGCCATTACATTTTAGGTAAAGACCATCTCTTATTAAACTCCCAACACATTAGCTATGTCAGCTATGCAGATTACGCAGTAGCTGCACTTGACGAAATCGAAAGTCCAAATCACGAGAATGCACGTTTTACCGTTGCCTCTGAAAACGCCACAAGTAGCTCGTAAAAACAATCCAAAAAAGACAAATATAAAGGTCAATAGACTTATAATAAAATGCCCTTAAAGCCATCTACCGTCTTTAAGGGCATTTTAATTTAAACAAAAATTGTATTATGCTAATAACAACAAACTTAATGCCATAACAGCCATCCCTGCAACTAATCCATAAATTGATAAGTGGGTTTCGTCATATTTTTTGGCAGCAGGTAAAAGCTCATCAAGTGAAATGAACACCATAATCCCAGCTACAGCAGCAAAAACAATACCAAACATTGTATCGGTTAAGAATGGCATTAATATCAGGTATGCTACTAATGCTCCTACCGGTTCAGCTAAACCTGATAAAAATGAAAGTTTAAAAGCTTTTTTTCGGATTCCTGTTGCAAAGAAGATTGGAATTGCAACGGCAATCCCCTCAGGAATATTATGAATCGCAACAGCAATAGCGATTGCAATTCCTACACTTGGATCTTGCATTGCCGACATAAATGTAGCTATACCTTCAGGGAAGTTGTGAATAGCAATTGCCAATGCCGTAAACATCCCCATCTTCATAAGCTTATTGTCATCTAGGCTGGGTGAAAGTGACTCTGCGGCATGAACATCTTCAACTGTTTTTACCTCATGCGGATTATTCTTTTGAGGAATAAAGCGATCGATTACTGCGATAAATATAATCCCTCCAAAGAAACCAATAACCGTCAGCCAATATCCTAGTGAGTCTCCATGTGCAGCAACTAGGGCATCCTTTGCCTTCACAAAGATTTCAATTAAAGAGACATAAATCATAACCCCTGCGGAAAAGCCTAAAGCAACAGATAAGAACTTCTTATTTGTACGTGTAGTAAAGAAAGCTATTAAAGCTCCTACCCCCGTAGCCAAGCCTGCAAATAGCGTTAAACCTAAAGCTAAAAGTACATTACCTTCCATTTAGTTTATAGTCCCCTCTTTTTATATGATACTAGTATTATATACCTCAAAGTTTCCTTTGTGAAACTTTTTTCGCCGAAGTTACATCTTGTGCATTAGGAAAACTTAATATTGGACAAAGCGGATGTTCTGCTACATACCTACATATGAAAAAATAACACCCATGCTTAGGTGTTATTGTTTATCTTATTATTCTTATGTTTTCTTTGTTCATACCAAAAGACACAAATAACGAACCAAGCGTAGCCTATGACCCAGCCAGCTATGACATCAGTCGCGTAATGATGACTATCCGCTATTCTAGATAAACCTATCAGGAAAGTTAAGATAATGGCTGTAACCCAGACGATCATCACGTGATTATTACGAACTAAAACTTCAGATAATAAATAAGCTATTGTAAACAAATAAAGTAACCCGATCATTGCGTGTCCAGACGGAAAACTAAATGAAGTAATATCATTTGCTAATTCTGGTCGAGGGCGATCAACCCAATTTTTGATTAGTTGATTCAGTACTCTTCCCAAACCAATTGTCAGTAAAACAAAAAGCATTCCCCGATAATTTCGCTGTTTTAGCCATAATACAAACAAAAGTATCAATGCAATGATAACAATGGCTGTTGTTTCACCAAGAAGATGAAAGATTGTTATCAAACCATTTCCGAATAGTACATCAGACATGGCCTTATCGAATTGAACAAGTGACGTTTTTTCAAAATTAATAAGCAAGATAAAAAATAAACCTAAACAAATAAATGCTAAAATATACGAAGCTTTTTTCAATTATATGCCCCTTTCATTTTTTAGAACATATTACCATATTATTCATTATTATTTATTAGTAAGTTTTATGCTGATCTATTTTTGGGAGTAACACCTTTCGAATATTAATCCTAGATGAATTATTGCTTGAACGAGCAAAGTCCACAAGTTCAATTATTAATCAAAAAAATCCCGACAGCTTGTTCGACAACAAACCATCGGGAGTCAATATCTTATTCAACTACTGTATAGCTACCATGCTCCATGTTAATCACGTATTCTGGTTTTGGAGGCTTTCCTCCATGTTTTTTAATCTGCTCTTTATGACCGGCAATATGCTCAGGGCTTTTTTCCCAAGCTTTCCATGCCTCTTCAGATTCCCAACGAATAATCATGATCACTTCTTCTTCTCCACGGCGTACATTTTTAACGAGAAGCTCACGGCTAATAAATCCCTCTCGTTGTTCAATTAGGCTAGGGCCTTGATCTGGTTTCTTTTTGAAACGATCTAAAATTTTATCTGAATTTCCTTCAGTGATCGTCCATTTACGTATTTGAACAAACATGATGATTCCTCCTAATATTTAAGATAAGGCCATCCCAAAACTGGGATAGCCTTCGTTAAGATAATTATTTTAATTCGTCTAAGATTTCTTGGATTTTAGCAAGCTCTGATTGTAAGCCGCCTCCACTTAAGTACCAAAGTGGACCATCTAAGTAGACGATTTTATTATTTTTGTAAGCAGAAGTTTCTTTAATAATGTCGTTTTCCATATCTTTCTCGATATTAGAAGCACCACCAGTTGCTGCTGTGCGGTCAATAACGAATAACACTTGTGGGTCAAACTCTAAAATTGCTTCGAAACCAAAGTCTGAACCATGAGAAGATGATGCAATATCATCTGTTACTGGAGTAAATCCGTAAATATCATAGATATAACCAAAACGAGATTCTTTTGCAAAGCCAGATAATTTACCTTCGTTGTACATTGTTACTAATGAAGTCTCATATTGAGAACTTAGCGTTTTTACTTCTTCAATTGCTGAATCAATTTTTGCAACGTGTTCTTTAATCTCAGCTTCTTTACCGAACATTTGTCCAGCGATTTCAGTTGATTTTAAGAATGTGTTCCAATAATCATCTTGATTTGTGCCAACAAAGATTACATTTGGCGTAATTTCTTTTAGTTGCTCATAGAAAGCAGATTGACGACCAGAGATGAAGATTACATCCGGCTCTAAAGCAGCGATATCTTCAAGTAGTGGTGTTTTTAAGTTACCAATGCTTGAATATTCATCACCAGAATATTTTGAAAGGTGTGCCGGTAAAGTTGAATCCTTTGCTACACCAACGATTCCTTCAACACCAATCGCATCAAGAGTATCTAGGAAACCATAGTCGAATACTACAATTTTTTTCGGCATTTCTTCTAAAGTTACATCTTCAAAAGCAATCGTTCCTGCTTCTTCACTTTCAGTTGAAGCAATTGTTGGAGATATAGTCATTGGGTAAACAGGACCCTCTGTTTCTTCTGTAGTTCCTTCTGTTGCAGTTTGTTCTTCAGTCGTTGTGTCTGTTTCAGATTCAGTTGATTCGTCTGATCCTCCACATGCTGCGAGAACAAATAGTAAACTTGCTAAAATTACACTTAGTAATTTCCAATTTTTCATTTTTTCTTTCTCTCCTATTCCTCTATTTCAATAATGATATTGATAATCATTATCAACTAACTAATTGAAATTATATCATTAAGAATTTAAAGGTCAACACTTTTTTAAAATAAATTTCCCAATCTTTACAAAAAAAGATTTAGAAAAGTATGCTATTACAGACTTCTCTAAATCATTAAACCTTACGAATGCGAATTAAAATAAACACAAATTCGGCAACCATCTTGCTCCTGTACAGGAATATTCATATCATATATTTCTCTTAATGCATCAGAGTTAATGATTTCGTTTGTAGTTCCATCCTTAACAACTCTGCCATTTTTTAAAGCAACAATATAATCTGAATATACAGAAGCAAAGTTAATATCATGTAATACAATTACAACCGTTTTACCAAGCTCATCAACAAGCTTGCGTAAGATTTTCATAATCTGTACAGAATGCTTCATATCTAGGTTATTTAATGGTTCATCTAGCAAAATATATTCCGTATCTTGAGCAATTACCATTGCGATAAAAGCACGTTGTTTTTGCCCGCCAGATAGCTCATCTAGAAACTTATCCTGCATATCTGTTAAATTCATATAATTAATCGCTTGATTGACAAATTGTTCATCCTCAGCCGTTAAACGACCTTTTGAATAAGGATAACGACCAAATGAAACAAGCTCACGAATTGTTAAACGAACATTAAGAAAGTTTGCCTGTTTTAAAATGGATACCCGTTTTGCAAATTCATCGGACTTCCATTGCTTTACATTGTTCTTATCTAGTAATACCTCACCTGTATCAGCATCCAGTAAACGGCTAACCATTGATAATAGTGTAGATTTCCCTGCACCATTTGGACCGATAAAGGACGTAATAGCCCCCGGCTGAATTTTGATGGAAACGTCTTCTACAACAGGTTTGTTACCAAATTTTTTTGTTAATCCTTTGATTTCAATCATCCTGCTGCCCTACTTTCCTTTAATAGTAAATAAATAAAGTAAATACCACCGACAAAGTTTATAATGACACTTAATGTTGTATTCATTTCAAAAATATGTTCGACAATAAATTGACCACCAACTAATGCAATAATACTCATTAAGCCGGCTCCTAAAATGTGAATGGAATGCTTGTATGTGATTAAAAACTGATACGACAGATTGGCAATAATTAAACCGAAAAATGTAATCGGTCCAACTAAAGCCGTTGATGTTGCTATTAGAACCGACGATAAAATCAAAACGTTCAATACTAAACGATCATAGTTTATTCCTAAATTGATAGCATTTTCACGTCCAAGTGACATGACATCTAGTTGGCCCAATATACGATAACCGTATGCAAATGCAAGTAATAAAATCACTAGTGCTATATATAGCAGTTCTACTTTTATATTCACGAAGCTCGCAAATAACCTGCTTTGTAGACTTAAATATTCAACAGGATCAATAAGTACTTGTAAAAAGGAGACAAGACTACCAAGGAATGTACCTATGATCATACCGATTAATAACAATAAATAAATAGGGTGCTTATCGGCACGGAAAAGGAATCGATAGAGTATCAATGCAAACAATACCATTGCGAAAATGGACGCTGCAAAATTCAAGTATTGATTGACTACCCAAATAGAAACCGAGCCTGCAAAAAAGAAAATAACCGTCTGTACAACTTCGAACATTGAGTCTAGACCCATGACAGAAGGTGTTAAAATACGATTGTGTGTAATGGTTTGAAATACTACTGTCGAGTACGCAATTGCAAATCCAGTAATCACCATCGCCCCTACACGCATCATGCGTCGAGGAAAGGCATAGTCAAATCCGCCTTTAATATCATAAAATCCATACAACAATATACAAATTAATGCCACAATTGCTAAAATAATTAGTTTCGTACTATTTTTTCGCATATGCTCTCCCCCTAAACAACATTATCAAGAAGATCGCACTGCCAATAACTGCCACGGTAACATTAACAGGTATTTCAAATGGATAAACAATTACTCGACCAATAATGTCACATATTAATAGGAAAACGACTCCCAATACAGCAGTATGTGGAATTGTTTTTCGCAAGTTATCTCCCATATATAGTGAAACAATGTTCGGTACGATTAACCCTAAAAATGGTATGACTCCCACTGTCAGTACAACGGTTGTCGCTATAATTGCCACAAGAATTAGTCCGATATTAAGAACAAACTTATAGCTCAATCCCAAGTTTTTTGCAAAATCCTCGCCCATACCAGCAACTGTAAATTTATTAGCATATAGATAGGCTAAAATAACAGCTGGTACACTTAGGTAAAGCAGTTCATATCGTCCGGCAATGATTAATGTAAAGCTTCCCATTAGCCACGCGCTAATATTTTGAAGTAAATCTGCTTCGTACGCAAAAAAAGTCGTAATGGAGGATAAAATGTTTCCATACATTATCCCGATTAACGGTACGAAAATAACATCTTTAAATTTGATACGATCTAGAATCTGCATGAAAACCAAAGTTCCAATTAATGCAAACGCAAAACTAAAAATAACTTGCTGTGTATACGTTACATTTGTAAAGAACAACATCGAAATGAGAATCCCTAACTTTGCAGCATCTAAAGTTCCTGCTGTTGTTGGGGAAACAAATTTATTTCGACTTAAGCTTTGCATGATTAAGCCCGCAATACTCATCCCTACACCCGCTAGAATAATCGCAATTAGGCGCGGTACACGACTGATTAAGAAAATTTGCAATTCTCTTGAATTCCAATCAAGTAAATCACTTGGTTTTATATCTATCGCGCCAATAAAGAGCGAAATAAACGATAGGATGATCGCTGCGATAATTAACATCCACAGTCTCATTTTAAATCCCCATATTCTATATATTCTCAAGTATGTAATGAAAATGATTCTCAACCTCGAGTACGTCTCTAATTATAAGGACTTAATTTTCAAAAATCAAGGTCAAATGAGAATGAGAATCGCTGAAAATCCATTTTAATGGCAATCTTTTGACAAAAGAAAAACTCGACTCGAAATGAATCAAGCCAAGTTTTTCATTAATATTCAATTTCAATTGCTGTGTCAATTACTTCTTGAGGAATGGATATTTCATCTACTCCATTGAAGTTATTAAAGGTAATAGCCGTATTAGAAACCGTATTTATAGTATTTCCTTCAATGCTCATATTGAAGGAAACATTTGTCACCATTTCATTAATATCAAATGTTTCTTTATCAATCATTATTTCATAGTCTACTTTCTCAAACTTTGTATCTTGAAGAATCTGCTGTGCCTCTTCTGTAACACCCAGCATTTCATTCAGATTTAATTGCTCCAGCAAGTATTCGTTAAATTTTTCGCTGGAAGTATCCAATGTTAGAACAAATGCTGAATCAGTTTGTTCAAATTTAAAGTCACTTATAAATTCTTTCATTTTTCCAAGCTGCTCTGCTGTATTCACTTGACTAGCAGTTTGTCCGATTATAGCCTCAAAATCCTCAGAAGGCAGCTTGGTCCATTGATTTTGCAGCGAATCTTGCATATATGTTCCTTCCTTGGTCATATACATTTTCATATCAATCATAGCTTCTTCTTCAGCTTCAGGCTCTCCCATACCCATAGTACCTTCCATATATATTGAAAGTGGTTCTGTCATCATATCCATTGTCATATCACTTTTGGATTTAATCTCTATAGCTTCTTCACCACTACCATAAGAGGTTACTTGATCCATCTTTACAATTGCCGTTACGCTCTTCAACTCATTTTGACGGTCTAGTGCTTTTTGATATACCTCTTCAAGCGAAAGCTCACTATTATTTTTAGAACCTGTTTGTGGCTCAGCAGATTTATTGCATGCTGCCAATACCATAACTGCTAAACTTACCAGTACAAACATTTTTAACTTTTTCATACTTTCCATCCTCTCCTTAATAAGGTACATATAATATAACGAATCAGAATTGGAAAAGATGTCAAATTTTTCTAAATAAATGAAAAAAAAGTGTGAAATGAATCACACTTCTTTATATTAATTTACTCCGCGCATCGCTTTCGAAATAATTGGCGTTAATACTAATAGAAGAATACCTAACACAATAGAGATTCCACCAAGCGTTCCGAAGTAAGTAATTTCTGTTACAGCTTCATAAATTCTAACTAACTGAGCGTTTATTGCTTGTGCTGCAGCACTCGTTAAGAACCATAAAGACATTGTTTGCGCTGCGAATGCAGCTGGCGCAAGTTTTGTTGTCGCCGATAAACCAACAGGTGATAATAATAGTTCCCCTACTACAACTAAGAAGAATGAAAGTACTAACCACCATGGGCTAACAAGCTCCGTACCGCCAGACATTGTCGCTGGGATAATCATTACTAAGAAAGATGCCCCCGCAAAGAATAATGAAATGGCAAATTTCTTAGGTGTTGATGGTTGACGACTTCCAAGTTTTAACCATAACCATGCAAAGATTGGTGCAAATACAATAATGAATAACGGATTCAAAGATTGGAACCAAGATACCGGAATTTCAAAGCTTCCGATCGTTAAATCTGTACGTGTATCCGCATATGTTGCTAAAATTGTAGCCCCTTGTTCTTGAATCGCCCAGAACATAACCGCAGCTATGAATAATGGTATATAAGCTAAAACACGAGACTTCTCATCCTTCGTTGTTTTAGGACTACGATACATGACAATAAAGAAGATTGTCGGTATTAAAACACCCAGTGTCGTAATAATTAAACTGAAGATTGCCATTGTTAAATTTCCAGTAGCGTATAAAATTACGCCAATAACTAAAATAGCAATAATACCTACGACTATATTACGAATCGTTTTCTTTTTCTCTTCTCCCTTAAGTGGGTTAGGAACTTCAGTACCCGCTAAACCTAAAAATCTCTTTTGAGTTACATAAAAAACAACTAATCCAATAAACATACCAACAGCAGCGATGGCAAAACCTAAATGGAAGTTATATCTTTCACCAACCCAACCAATAATTAGTGGCGAAATAAATGCACCCATGTTAATCCCCATGTAGAAGATACTAAAACCAGAGTCACGACGATTATCGCCTTCTGCATACATATCCCCAACAATTGTTGAGACATTCGATTTTAATAGCCCTGTTCCGATGATAATAAAGGCCATCGAGATTAGTAAAGCTGTAAGTCCACCTGGTAACGCTAAGGCTATATGCCCAACCATGATGAGTATGCCACCAAAGAATACAGTCTTACGCGTACCCCAAATTCGGTCAGCAAACCAACCACCAATAATACCAGACATATAAATTAACGACCCATAAAGAGCCATAATTGAGTTTGCTGTTCCTCGATCTAATCCTAATCCGCCTTCATGTAATTCATAGTACATATAAAGGATAAGGATGGCACGCATTCCATAATAAGAGAATCGCTCCCAAAATTCTGTAAAGAATAATGTTAATAATCCTTTAGGATGTCCAAAAAAACCTTTTTGAGGAACGGATTTGACTATTTCTTCTTTACTATACATAAAGATTTACCCTCTTCCGTTTTATTTTTCATATTTTCCGACAATTTAGGATTTAAACCTTCAGTTGTCTAAAAACTGCATTTTATAACATTAAATCATATTGAAAGTTTTTTCAATATATTATAAAAAAGTTAGAAATTTCTCTTTCTTCTCTATTTTCATTATATTTTATAGATTTTAGGAAGAAAATGATATATTAGTATAACATCGGTAATTTGTACCAAAAATAAAAAATAGGCAACGACATATATATCGTTACCTACTCTGATTATTTTATTACATACTGTTCATATTTTTTTAAATCAGCATTTTTCAGCTCGACAAGTAGCTTTGTTCCTTGCTCTTCATACTCAGTTTCTTTAACTTGTGCATTCGAATTGAGGTAGGACACGACATCCCCTCGATCAAACGGAATTAGCATTTCACATTCTACGTAATCCGAAAATACATGCTGTCGAATTAATTCAACCAGATCATCTAGACCATCGCCTTCTTGTGCGGAAATCCAGATATTATCACCACTTACTAATGGATATTTCACATTTGCCAAATCAGATTTGTTATAGACATAAATCGTTGGAATTCCTTCCACATCTACTTCACTTAAAGTTTTGTTCGTAACATCCATCATAAACGGATGTTGTTCATTGGAAACGTCAACGACATGGAGCAATAAGTCAGCATCTCTTGCTTCTTCTAATGTAGAACGGAAGGCTTTCACTAGATGATGTGGCAGCTTACTGACAAACCCAACCGTATCTGTCAGCAAGAAAGTCTTTTTATCAGGTAATTCAATATTTCGAACAGATGTATCTAATGTAGCGAATAGCATGTCCTTCTCAAATACCTGTTTATTGTCCTCTTGTCCAATTTTCTTAAGAAGACGGTTCATTATTGTGGATTTTCCTGCATTGGTATAGCCGACGAGAGAAACAACTGGCACTTCATTTTTGCGGCGTTTCTTTCTCTGTGTTTCCCTAATACTTTTAACAACCTCCAGATCTTTACGGAGTTTGGCAATTTGGTCTTCAATTTTTCGTCTATCTAATTCTAATTTAGTTTCCCCTGCACCTCGGTTTCTAAATCCTCCACCCGTGCCACCACCTTGACGGGATAGTGAAGCATGCAGACCAACTAGCCGAGGTAGCATATACTGCAATTGAGCAAGTTCAACCTGCATTTGTGCTTCTCGCGTATTCGCCCGACGATCAAAAATGTCAAGTATCAGCATCGTACGGTCAATTACTTTACACTCTAAATCATGCTCTAAATTCCGAATTTGCGAGGGAGATAGTTCATCATTAAAAATTACGAGATTAGCTTGCGCTTCATCTACAAAATGCTTAATCTCCTCGATTTTACCTGTTCCTACGTAATGAGAAGGATTTACCCTTTCCAAATTTTGAGTCACACTTCCAATTACTTCTACATCTAATGCTTCTGCTAAACTTTCTAATTCTTCCATTGAATAATTGAAGTTTCGATCGTTTTGTAAATTGACACCCACTAAAATTGCTTTTTCAATTATTGTTTCAATTTCTTGCAAATTTGTCACTAAAATACCTCCCTAGTTAAAGCACTGCTTATTTTTCAATTTATTAATATTAAGCATTCAGCGGCATTACATATGGTTTTTATATTTACTTTTCGCTTTCAATCTAATCGTATCATATAGTATATGCGGAAAATATATTTTCAATTACGTTCTCATTTTAAATCTTATCTGTTCTTTTTCTATTTCTACAAAAAAATGTCTCAAAAGTTATTTACAACTTTTGAGACACCTTGTTTTATTTTTTTCTTTCAGAGTTCAATAACTCTAATGTATCATCAAACTCTTTTTCAATTTCCGCATTATGTTTATAAGTAATTAAACTTACGATAATTGTTAAGACCAGGTTAATGATGAAACCAGGTACAATTTCGTATAACATGCCAGATAGCGCTTCGTTTTGTCCCCAAATATATGCAACAACTGCACCGGCAACCATCCCAACTAATGCCCCGATATTCGTAAGCTTTTTCCAATATAGTGCAAGTAAGATAGTTGGTCCGAATGCTGCACCGAACCCTGCCCATGCAAATCCAACTAAATCAAGAATAGAACTGTCCGGATCCCAGCCCAGTATAGCTGCTACAACCGCTACAATAAGAACTGCGATACGTCCCGCCATTACATAATGCTTATCTGATGCTTCTTTTTTGAATAACGCTCTATACATATCCTCGATTAAAGCAGAAGATGTTACGATTAATTGTGAAGAAATTGTACTCATAATTGCCGCTAAGATTGCAGCAAGCATAATTCCTGCAATGAATGGGTGGAATAAAATTTGTCCCATGACAATAAAGACTGTTTCAGGGTCATCAATAGTGAGACCATTTTGCTGGAAGTAAGCTAATCCTACAAGTGCAGTTAAAGTTGCTCCTATTAAGCTTAAAATCATCCAACCAATACCTATACGACGAGCTTGCTTTGTTTCTTTAACGGATTTAATCGCCATAAAACGTACGATAATATGAGGTTGTCCAAAATACCCAAGACCCCAGGCAACCGACGAAATGACACCTGCCGCTGTTGCAGTTGAAGCAAATAAGCTAAAATGCTCCGGATTAAATGCTGTGACAGAATCGATTGTTTCGCCGATTCCACCTGTGAAGAAAATCCCGAAAATCGGAACTAGTATTAAAGCTAAGAACATGATTAACCCTTGTAAGAAGTCAGTATAACTAACTGCTAAGAACCCACCGAACAAAGTATAACCTACAGTAACAGCACTTACGATTAATAGTCCAGTATGATAGTCAAATCCAAATGAGCTTTGGAAGAACTTCCCTCCAGATACCATCCCTGATGATACATAGAATGTGAAGAAAACTAAGATAACAATACCTGCTGCAATACGAATTAATTTTGTATTATCACGAAGACGGTTATCTAAAAAACTTGGAATAGTGATTGAGTCTTTTGAAATTTGTGTATATACGCGTAAACGCGGTGCAACAAAATACCAGTTTAACCAAGCACCTACTGTTAAACCAATTGCAATCCATGCCTCTACCAAACCAGATGCATAAATTGCTCCAGGCAATCCCATGAGTAACCATCCGGACATATCCGCAGCACCTGCACTTAATGCAGTTACCGCTGGACCTAAATCTCGTCCACCTAACATATAATCATTCAAATTTTTTGTTCTTCTATATGCAAACCAACCGATAATAACCATAGCCAGCATATAAATGATAATCGCTAACAATTGAAATGCGTGATCAGACATTTCTAATCCCCCTTATGTAAAAATTATTATTATTAATGAAATAGTGTATTAATATAGTAAATAACAGCATTTTTCAGAATAACGCTACTTCATTGAATTTAATTTAACACATTTTCTTTATAAAGTATTTAATAATTTTGAAAAAAATAAAATATTTCTCTACCCTATTTTTCAATTTATTTACAATATTCATATAGTAATCGAGTGAGAATTTGACACTTCATTAATCAGCTATGTTAAACTAATGCCAACAATTTATTAGAAAAGGCTGATATACATGGATTTCGATCAAATGAAGGAAGAATTTCTAAAACATATTAATAGTAAAGAGCTGATTAACGCAACGATTAGTCAACCTAGGCAGAAATCAAATGATTTGAAGCGAGTAAAGTTGAAACCTATAGAGCTTAAGGGTGTTTATCATATTCAAATTGAGTATCAATATGAGCGCATTTTAAAACACGAGAATATTTTACTCGAAAAGTTTTCTGATTCCTTCGATATATTATTACCACAATTTCGTCAAATACATGCACAATTTCAACATCAAAATATCCAAATTCAACTTTCTAAGAAAAACAAGGTTTTATGGAAAACTGAAAAGGTAAATGACAAGAAAGAAATCAATCTTTCACACAATCGCAAAAAACAATATTTATTAGACGATTCAACTCCTTATCCGTTCTTAATACGTCTAGGCGTTCAAACCGAGGAGGGTAAAGTAAAAAAACAAAAGTATGATAAGTTCCGTCAAATCAATCGGTTTGTTGAATTCATACATGATTCACTTGAACACTTACCAAAAAATCGTCAAATTCGAATTCTCGATTTTGGTTCAGGCAAATCCTATTTAACCTTTGCTCTTTACCACTATCTAAAGGTTGAAAAGGAATTGGATATTCGAGTTACTGGCCTCGATTTAAAGAAAGAAGTAATCGAGGAGTGTAACCAAATTGCTCGAGATTTAAATTATGATCAGCTTGAATTTTTGGTCGGCGATATTAATGATTATAATGATGAAAACTCAGTAGATATGATTGTAACTTTACATGCTTGCGATGTAGCAACAGATATGGCATTAGCCCGTGCAGTTAAATGGGGCGCCAAAGTTATTTTAAGTGTTCCCTGTTGTCAGCATGAATTAAATCGTCAGCTTCACTCACCTGCTTTGGAGATAATGACACAGCATGGCTTAATAAGAGAACGTTTTGCTTCTTTAGCCACTGACTCCATTCGGGCCGAGCTGCTAACACTTGTTGGATATGATACACAGGTTTTAGAATTTATCGATATTGAACATACACCAAAGAATATTTTAATACGTGCTTATTTTACTGGTAAAAAACCATCATCTGAACAAATTGAAAGGTATCAAGCCTTTACTCACTTTTTATCTGCAAAGCCATTTTTAGAAAATGAATTGAGAGATATTTTGAAGAGTATTTAAACATAAAATAGAACAAAAGCGGCAAGTATATTAGATAAGCTATTCTTATTTTTAATACACTTGCCTTCTTTCAATCCAAATTTATACAGATTATACAATTAGGTACTAAAGTAATGTTACGGCAATGTAAATTTTATAAGTTTCAAGTCGAATTTTGTATAGATTTTATAAATATTTTGTTATGATGATTTAGGTTTAATTTAACTTTTTAAATTCACACGTATACCAGGGGGCAATTCCATGTTTAGTTCAAGAAAACCAGATCCATTTTTCTTATCGCTACATAAAATAGCAGAAAATATGAGAGAAGCTGTACATTACGCTAGAGATTTCAAAATTGAAACGATTGCTGATTTAAAAGAACTTAGCGTTAAAATGAAGAAATACGAAACAGATGGAGACCATTTAATTCACGAGTTAATCGTGATGTTAAACAAATCTTTCATGACACCTATTGAGCGTGAAGACATTTTAGCTTTAGCTAATAAAATGGATGATGTATTAGATGGAGCAGAGCATTGTGTAGCGCACTTTGAAATGTTCTCATTTACGGAAATTGACGAATCCATGGTTAAATTCCTTGACTATATTACAAAAAGCGCAGATGAAATCGTTGCTGCAACTGACCTTTTGAATAAAAAAGATCTAATTGCAATGCGTAAACACATAATCCTTATTAAGGATTATGAACGTGAATGCGATGAAATTTCTCGTTCATCAACAAAACAGCTGTTCTTAAAAGAAAAGGATCCAATCCGTTTAATTAAAATGCGTGACATCTACGACCAATTAGAAGAGATTGCGGACTCATGTCAAGATGTAGCAAACACATTAGAAACAATTATTATGCGTAACGCGTAAGAGTCAGGAGTTTTAAAATGGATACTATATTAATACTGACAATATTAGTCGTAATTTTTGCATTAGCATTCGACTTTATTAACGGTTTCCATGATACAGCAAACGCAATTGCTACTTCTGTTTCTACTCGTGCATTGCCACCACGCGTTGCTGTGTTATTAGCTGCCGTTATGAACTTTCTCGGGGCAATTACATTTGTGGGTGTTGCGAAAGCAATTGCCAAGGATATCGTTGATCCTTTTTCGTTAAATGCTACTGCAGATGATACAACTGGAACAATCGTTATCTTAGCAGCCTTGCTTTCTGCTATTACTTGGAACTTACTTACATGGTACTTCGGCATTCCATCAAGTTCTTCTCATACCTTAATCGGTTCAATTGCCGGTGCTGCTATTGCTGCAGCAGGTTTTAGCATTTTAAATTATAACGGGTTCACAAGTATATTAATCGGTTTAGTTGCTTCGCCATTTTTGGCATTAGCCATCGGTTTTATATTTATGTCCATATTCAAATTACTGTTTAAAAATCTAAACCTTTACCGAACAAATAAAGGTTTCCGTACATTACAAATTGTTACTGCCGCAATTCAAGCCTTTACTCACGGTACAAATGATGCTCAAAAAGCAATGGGTATTATTACAATGGCTTTAATCGCAGCAGGTTTACAAACAACAGACGAAGTTCAGGAATGGGTTCGAATTGCCTGTGCCATTGCAATGGGGCTTGGAACTTCAATTGGTGGTTATAAAATCATTAAAACTGTTGGCGGTAAAATTATGAAAATCCGTCCAGTAAACGGGGTTGCTGCTGACTTAGCATCTGCATCGATTATTTTTGGAGCAACTATTATCCATTTACCTGTATCAACAACACACGTAATCTCCTCTGCCATTATGGGGGTAGGGTCTGCACAACGTGTTAAAGGCGTTAAATGGGGCGTTGCACGTAAGATTGTCCTAACTTGGCTTATTACAATGCCAATTTCGGCTGTAATGGCGGGAATCATGTTCTTAATTTTAAATTTATTCTTCTAAAATGATAAAAACCAAACGATTGATTTCGTTTGGTTTTTATTTTTAATGCATATCTATATCGATAATTTTGTGTTTTTCAAGGATAGAACTCGAGACTTCTTCTTCCCCATTATTTGTTTTAGGTTCATATGTGTTAAAGAATATTTGCATGGCTACTACAATTAATATACAAACTAATATTATGAATCCTACGAAGTATATTGCTACCTTTTTTCCATTCATCAAAGCTACTCCTTTATTTCTTCAGCTTAAATCCTTCTTCCAGTAAATATTCTACTGCTGCTTCACGTGTTCCAAATGTCTCTTCAAGATTTTCTTGATAATAAATATTCCAATCACGTCTATGATGTCTTAGCTCTAATGTTATACCATCTCTAGAAGTCCAATTCTCTACAACTGGTATATCTAAGTCTTCTGATAAAAATTCAATGGCGTCAAGAATGATCTCACGTAATTCCAATTCACTAAAATCACGGATATTGACTAATCCCCTGTCATTTGCCATTTTATCATATTTCAGTAAATCCCCTACATAAACAAAACCATTTCCATTTGGATGTAATTTTTCAACAACAATCGTTTTTTCATATAAACTGTCCTCAAAATGATAGTTTACTCGTTTCATGGATATCTCTTTTTTTGTTAGCTCTGGAAATGATTCAATAATCTCCTGTTTTTGTTCAAATGTTAACATTTATAAAATGAACTCCTTTTTTGCTAATGTTGACATAACTTCATTTTACTTTTCTACAATACACTAAAATGAAATACAGTACACCCTTATAGGAGGTATACTGCAATTCGTTTTAATCCTTTTAAACTGATTTGGTTGCTGCTTCCTTTATCTTTTTTCGTTCTTCGTATATATTTTTTACGACTGCTTTAATAACAGCATAAGTTGGAATCGCGATTATGATGAATAAAAAGCCCCCGATATTTCCTGCCGCTAATACAATCGTGATTACTGTTAACGGATGAACATCCAACGATTTACCCATAATATTCGGGGTAATTAAGTTACTCTCTAGCTGTTGGGCAACTAATGTAATAATTGCTACCCACACGACTAAGATAGGGTCTTGAATTACAGCCATAACAAGTGCCGGTGCTAACGAAATCCATGGTCCTATAAACGGAATCATATTCATAAAGAAAGCAAATAGTGCAAACAACAATGCATAGTCCAGTTCAATAATCATGTACCCGATATACATCATCGTTGCAAGGATTAAACTTATCAACACTTGACCCTGCACATAATTTCTTAACACATTATCAATATCTGCTAAAGTCTCTTTTATCCAAGTACGTCTTTCCCCGGCAAAGAGATTATAAATATTTGGCGCGAACTTCTCATGGTCCTTCAGCATGTATATAAAGAAAAACGGCACTAGGATTAATGTAAAAGTGGCAGATACTGTTCCACTGACAAAGCCTACAATGTACTTGCTGCCTGTCATCATAATACTTTGAATAGAGCTTGAAACGGAATCCACAAAGGTTTCAACCTGTGGTGGTAGATTATCCTTATTTTCTAAAACAATGTCGGCTGCATCCATAATTTTATCTTCGATGTATGGAGCATTTTTCACTAATTTATTCACCTGATCAGAAATTGGATTCCCAATCATCAACAGAATTCCTGTTACAATACCCGCCAACAATAAGACAATTGTTAGCATACTTGCCCATCTTGGTGCACCCTTTTTTTCCAGAACTCTCTGCAACGGCTCTGAAATATAATAAAGGACCCCACCTAATAATAGTGGAATAAAAATCGTTTTGATAATGATATAGAGCGGACTAAATATCCAATGAATTTCAACCACATATTTAATAATTAGCAGTGCTATGATCATACCAATTCCAACTTGGAACCAGACTTTTTTTGTCACTAACAATCACCTCTTCCAATATTGTTGCATTGATAATTATTTCCTATTCATCCATGACGGACTAATTTTATCATTCTCTTATGTATACTTCATCCAGAACACTACATCTATATTTTCCCAATTTATAAAATTTAATCTAATTTCTATTATATCTTATCAGATTAAAAAACTCTCGGAAAAAAATTCCCGAGAGTTTTCTCTTATTATAAATTTGTATCATCTACAGAGTTTAAATATTCTTCAATTGCATCAATAACAGATTCTACACAGCCATCATCAAATGGTGAAATTAACCCAGCTTCTTTTACTAGCTTAGTGAATGACATAGATCCACCTAGCTGGCAAAGGTGAAGATAATCCTTCCATGCAGATTCAAAGTCTTCTCTTGAGCGTTTCCAGAATTGGAATGCACACACTTGAGCAAGCGTATAATCGATGTAATAGAATGGGCTTGCATATATATGTCCTTGACGTTGCCAGAAGCCACCCGCTTCTAAATATTCATACCCATCATAATCACGATGTGGTAAATATTTATTTTCAATTTCTTTCCATGCTTGTTTACGCTGAGCTGGTGCCATAGCTGGGTTTTCATAAACAACATGCTGGAACTCATCTACTGCCACTCCATAAGGCAAGAATAATAATCCACTTGCTAAGTGTGAGAATTTATATTTCTCCGTTTCTTCTTTAAAGAATAATTCCATCCATGGCCATGTGAAGAATTCCATACTCATCGAGTGAATTTCAGCAGACTCATATGTTGGCCATAAATATTCAGGTATCCCGATATTGCGGCTTGAGTATACTTGGAATGCATGTCCTGCTTCATGTGTTAGTACATCAATGTCACCAGAAGTGCCATTAAAGTTTGAGAAGATAAATGGTGAATCATAATTATCTATGAAAGTACAATAACCACCACTTTCTTTCCCTTTCTTCGCTTCTAAATCCATTAAATCGCGATCAATCATATAATTGAAAAACTCTCCTGTTTCAGTCGAAAGCTCTTCATACATTTTTTTACCGTTTGCTACAATCCATTCCGGACTGCCTTGTGGCTTAGCATTCCCCGTTAAATAGTTCAGACCCTCATCATAATACTTGAAGTCACTCACGCCAATACGTTTTGCTTGGCGTTCATATAGCTTCGTTGCAAGAGGTACAATTAATTTTTGCACCTGGTCTCTAAAATTCGAAACCATTTCCGCATTATAATCAATACGGTTCATATTGACATAACCTAATTCAACGTAATTTTTGTAGCCCAAAGTCGTAGCAATTTTATGGCGCAGCTGAACTAATTGATCATAAATATCGTCAAATTTTTCACCGTTTTCGTTAAAGAAGTTAAAACGAGCTTCCATTGCTTGTTTACGAACATCACGATCCGTAGATTCACCATACGGAGTAAGCTGTGCAAGAGTTAATGTTTTTCCATCAAATTCAATTTGAGCTGAGGCTACTAGCTTGTTATATTCAGACACAAGTTTGTTTTCTTGTTGCATTAACTCAATAATTTCTGGAGAGAATCCTTTAATTTGATTTTCTGCTAATGCAAAAAGTTGTGTTCCCCATTTTTCTTCTAATAGACCTCTGTAAGGTGTTTTAACAAGTTCTGTATAATACTCAAATAGAAGCTCTTCAAATTGCGGCTCCATTTCATCTAAAACATCTCTTTCCTTTTGGTAAAACTCGTCATTTGTATCAATTGAAGCACGAATATATACAAGATTAGCCTGTGTTGAGAAGTCATTGCGATATTCATTTATCTTTTCAATTACTTCGCTTTGTGCTTCAACTGAATCCGCATTTTTAAATTGTTCTATTAACGTTCTTACTTTATCCTTTAATTCATCTAAATTCGGTCTTTTATATTCATACTCTTTAAAAGTTACCATTCTCTTACACACCCCTCTAATATTTAGCAATTCGAAGTTTACCATTCTATTATTACCGATTTCTACCAAAAGAGCAACTATTCTGATAATTGTTTTGTAATTTATCAGTAAAATTTTCTATTTATTTAATTGTATATATGCTAAATCCTATTATCTGTTATTAACCTATTCATGTTTTTAAAAGAATTTTGTCTTTTATACAAAATAAATACCCCAGTAGCAATTAAACACTACTGAGGTTTATGATTTATTCAGACTATTATTCGCCTAAATCAGCGTTAAAATATACGCGTTGAACATCTTCTAGATCTTCTAAAGCATCAATCATTTTTTCGAATTTCGCTGCATCGTCTCCAGATAATGCTACTTCTGTTTGAGGAAGCATAGTCAGCTCGGCTACTGTAAATTCAGTGATTCCTGCTGCCTTAAATGCTTCTTGAGCTGCATGGAATTGATCTGGTTCCGCGTAAACGATGACGTTGTCTTCTTCTTCAAATACATCACGTGTATCAACATCAGCTTCTAATAGAATTTCTAATACTTCATCAGCTGTTTTTCCTTCAATCCCAAATACGGCAGTTGAGTCGAACATATAAGTAACTGAACCCGATACTCCCATGTTTCCTCCGTTTTTTCCGAATGCAGCACGCACGTCGGAAGCAGTACGGTTTACATTGTTTGTTAGGGCATCAACGATAACCATCGTTCCACCTACACCAAATCCTTCATAACGTAACTCGTCATAGTCTTCTCCGCCAGCACCTTTAGCTTTGTCGATTGCTTTATCGATTATATGCTTTGGTACATTGTATGTTTTAGCACGTTCTAAAACAAACTTTAAGGCTGAGTTTGATTCTGGATCTGGTTCGCCTTTTTTCGCAGCTACATAAATTTCAGTCCCGAATTTAGCGTAAATACGACTTGTATTTTTGTCTTTTTCGGCTTTCTTATCTTTAATGTTATTCCATTTACGACCCATTAATTTCACTCTCTTTTCCGTAATATTAAATATATTTAAAAAACACAACTCACCCCAAGAGGCTTGAGTTGCTGTTTTTTCTTATGCGGATATCCTTGTTACGTATACTTTGCTATCCGCGTAATTGAAGGTTAAAAGAAACCCTTAAAGTAAATGAGACTGTAATATTATACACTATTCTATTATTAAAGAAAAAGATGAAAGATGGTCCGAATTCAAATAAACTTCCATTACTAATTACAATTCATCTGCGCTAAATGTGTCTCCACCTTCAAGT
Source organism: Lysinibacillus sp. SGAir0095 (assembly GCF_005491425.1). NCBI lineage: Bacteria > Bacillati > Bacillota > Bacilli > Caryophanales > Bacillaceae > Lysinibacillus > Lysinibacillus sp. SGAir0095. The sequence continues at coordinate 3,812,945 of NZ_CP028083.1, forward strand.
GTGCCACTTTCAAAGCCCTTTTTGAACCAACGCACCCTTTGTTCACTTGTACCATGCGTAAAACTCTCTGGTACAATATACCCTTGCGCCTCCATTTGAAGAGTATCATCTCCAATTGCATTCGCAGCAGTCAACGCCTCTTCAATATCCCCAGTCTCTAAATAACCTAAATCCTGTACATGATTGGCCCAGACACCTGCATAATAATCTGCCTGCAACTCTAGTTTTACAGTCTGTGCATTATACTCCGCTTGACTGACCTTATCATTTAGAGCATGCACCTGCTGGGAAGTACCTAGTAAGGTTTGTACATGGTGTCCTACTTCATGTGCCACAACATAAGCCATTGCGAAATCTCCCGGAGCCCCAAATCGGTTCTTAAGCTCCTGATAAAAACTAAGATCGATATATAATTTATAATCCGCTGGACAGTAAAACGGCCCAACAGCGGCACCAGCAACTCCACAGCCGGACTGAACACTGTCAGTAAACAATACTAGGCTTGGGTTTTCATAGGATAAACCTTGTTCCTGAAACAAATGTTGCCAAACATCCTCAGTATCAGCTAGCACTACTGAAACAAATTCCGCCAGTTCTTCTTCCTCGGCAGTCGGAACGTATTCGGTATTGCTTCCATTTTGAATCTGCCCTTGGTTTATCTGATTCAATACATCCCCAGCATCCCCACCATTTAGTAGCGTAAAAATAATAACGATAATAATTCCTACTCCACCGATACCGCCACCGATTACACCTTTACTCATTCCACGGCGATCTTCAACATTGCTACTTTTTCTTCTACCCTTAGTCTCCATAGCTCTCCTCCAAAAAAAAGTACCTTTTCCTTAGTAATACCCGGTTTTTACTGGAACAGTACATTAAAAGCGAAAGAGATTTTTTAGATAACCAAGCTTTACTTTATTTCAGACAGAATTTTGTTTAGCAATGCTTCACAGCCCTCTACAACCAATTCATATGTTTCCTGAAAATCTCCTGTATAATAAGGATCTGGTACATCCTTTCCATGGGGTGTTAGGTCCAAGAATCTGAAAATTTTAGGGTGGTCTGGCTGCCCAAGCATTTCCCGTATGTTTTGGATATTACTATTGTCCATTCCTACGATATAATCAAATGTTTCAAAATCATCAGTTGAAAGCTGTCGACCTTTCATACCACTTGTTGAAATTCCAAATTCTTTTAGCTTTTCCCGAGTTCCCTTATGAGGTTGCTCCCCAACATGCCATGAACATGTCGCTGCAGAATCAACTTTAATGGCGCTACTTAAGCCCCTTTTTTCCACCATGTCACGCAATACTGCTTCAGCCATTGGTGAACGACAAATATTCCCTAGACAAACAAAAAGAACACATACCATCTTTACTCCTCCAAATTTTTCTCATATATTTTTGCATGATGTCCAAATGGATCATAGGCTATGCCGTTTTCCTTCCAGCCTAACTTTTCATAAAAGCCATCTAAATTACTTTCTAAATATAGATTCTTAAAGCCAAGATTTTTGCTTTGTTCAGCACCATGCTGTAATAATCTAAATGCAATTCCTTTTTTTCGATATTCCTCTTTTACATATAGACAAGCAAACCAAGGATATAAATCATGTCTGCTATTTATATCATTTCGAAGTAAAGCATATGTACCGACCATTTCTCCTTCTATCATCGCTACATAGAAGCGTGGGATGCCATCAGAACCATGAGAATTCTGCATACATTGCTCATAAAAAAGACGATTATTCTCGGAACCCCAATATCCCCAAAAGAGTTCGACTGCTTCATTAAAACGTTCGGATAGATCCTTTACGTCATGAATATCCATTCTATTTTCCCCTTTTAAAAAACACTTTCCAGCAATAGGAAAGTGTTAGTTGTATTATTTTATTTTTAATTTAAGTTCTTCTGTAAGTCGCTGTAATTCCTTTTCCAAATGCTGGGCTGCTTCATCACGCGCTTCTTTACCAGCTCCAACTGCAAAGGGCTCGCCGAAGATTAAATACCCTTTTTGTCGCTTCATTACTTCTCCAACATTTCGTGGTCCAACGTATGCTGCTGGAACTATTTGCCCCTTTGAAAGCTGGGCAATTGTAATAGCCCCTTGTTTCAACTCCGCATTCTCCTGTGAGCGGGTTCCACTTGGGAATATCCCGACAATTTTTCCTTCTTTAATGAGTTGTCTAGGAATTTTGATAACACTAGGTCCAGGATTTTCTCTGTCCACAGGAAATGCATTTAAATTGGATACAAGTGGGCCAAGCACTTTCATATCAAACAACTGTTTCTTCGCCATAAAATGAATATGTCTCGGTAATAAGGACACACCTAAATTTAGAATATCTGCATATCCATTATGTGTACAAGCAATAATATAGCCGCCTTCTTTAGGTAAATGTTCTTTTCCAAACACTTTGGCTTTTGATCCATTAAGCCTTAAAAATTCTCTAACTAATCTTGCAGCAAAATCATATAACACTGTTGCATTCCTACCTTTTTATACATTTTGTTTTATTGAATCTACTTACACTTATATACTCAGTGTTCAATTCATTATATCGAAAGCTCGCCGACTAAAACATCCAAATCGATTGTAATTTCGCTTAATGCAATTTCTTCTTGCAGGTGCCAGCCAAGAGGTGTCATTTCGAGAAGTTTGGGAACAAGGCGCGGCTCAAGAGGCATTGTATATGTAATACGTTCGTGCAATACATTCGTGAAATGCTCTTTAAACCGCTGTACTGTTTGAGCATTTGAATAACTTTCTTTTTCCGAATTAGCGAAAGCCTGTGTTCGAATTTCCTTCAAATAATCTGATTGAGGCACCACTTTGATGACCTTTCCATTTGGTCTTAACAATCTACTGAACTCATCGTAATTAGCAGGCGATAAAATATTTAAAATACAATCAATTGATCGTTCTTTATATGGACTATTCGCTAAATCGCCGACACACCAGATTTTTTGCTCATAAAACTTCGCAGCAGACTGGATTCCTTCTTTTGAAATATCTATCCCTATTGCTACCACATCTTGTGGCAATAACTTGGCGATTCTTTCTAAATGAGAGCCTTCCCCACACCCTGTATCTAATATTATTTGTGCTTCTTCTCCAATAAGTTTTGCAATCAATTGTTGCAATGGATTATATAGACCACTATTAATTATTTCCTGACGTGATTCAAATAAACTTTTACTATACATCGAAGTAGAGGGTTTAATCATGAAATTCACATAGCCTTGTTTCGCAATATCAAATGAATGATGATTGCCACATATTACGTGACCGTCATCCGTGACATGCATACTATCTTGACATAGAGGACAGGAAAAAAGTGTTTCATGTTCTTTCATATATAAAATACTAGCAACTCTTTTTGATACCTTTCCCACACTCATGCTCCTTTTTATTTGCTGTAAGTATCATATCATCTATTCATATAGTTTGAAAAACTAAACAAGTTCTCTAGGATTATGTTTTTTTAGTAAAATTACAAATAAGCTGGCTAATAAACAAAAACCACCGGCTAAAAGGAATGCCCACATATAAGAACCAAACACCTTAAACACTACACCGCCTGTATATGCTGCTACCCCCGCCCCTACCTGATGGCTAGCTGTAATCCAACCATACATCATGGCACTTTTTTCAATACCAAACTTCTGTCTTGTTAAGCCAATTGTCGGTGGGACAGTTGCAATCCAGTCCAAGCCGTAAAAAATTGAGAATATAACAAGCCAAGTGTAGGATCCTTCAGCCAATGCAAAGGGTAAGAACAGAAGAGATATCCCACGCAATGTGTAATACCAAAACAATAACCAGCGATTATCGTAACGGTCCGATAACCAGCCTGATACTGTGGTACCGATTAAGTCAAACACACCCATAAAAGATAACATCGCAGCGGCAGTAACTAAGGGAATGCCGAAGCTGATACAATAGGAAATAAAATGAGTCCCGATTAATCCACTTGTAGATAGGCCACAAATAAAGAAGCTCCCAGCTAATAGCCAAAACTCTTTTACTTTTATCCCTTCTAATAATGAAGAAATGGCCATTTTAAAAGGATTACGCTTTGTTGATGAAAGTACTTCTTCAGTTGGTGCCTCTTCTTGTCCATACGGTGTGAGTCCCAAATCCTCAGGCCAACTTTTCATAAAAATTCCGATGACAATCAACATCAAAATACTTAATGCAAATATTAATAAAATTGCCGAACGCCATGAATAGTTCTCTACAAAGTTTGCTAAAACAGGGAGTAATATTAATTGTCCTGTAGCAGTTGCCGCTGTTAATATCCCTACAGCCAGACCGCGTCTTTTAACAAACCAGCGATTTGCTACTTGTGTACTTAACACTGTTAAAAACAAACCTGAGCCAATTCCTAACATAACACCCCAGATTAATATTAACTGCCACTCACTTTTCATGATAAAAGTTAAGGCTAGACCAACAGAAAGAATGGCCATTGAATAAAGCATAATTCGCTTCAAACCAAAGACCTCAACAAAGGCCGCCATAAACGGTCCCGAAAAGCCATATAAAAACAGACAAACTGCAAAAGCAAAGGAAATTGTCGGTCTTCCCCAGCCAAACTCCGATTCAAAGGGATCTAGAAAGATTCCAGAAGATGAACGTATAATGCCAGCTACAATAATAGCTGTAAATGTAACTGCCAGGATCACCCAGCTATAATGGATTTTTCTCATTGCCCCACCCTTAAATACTTTTACTATATTGTACATGGTAGGTTTCTATATTCATAGAAAATTCACAATATTATATAGGTAGACTTTTAACAATACTTTCGATAGGACTTTATTGTTCTCCTCGAAATCAAGGAACACCATTTACAATAAAAAAAGATCATCTCCTACGAGATAATCCATTTTCCCTTAGCTTGAAGCAGCATCCTTAAAAGGAGCTTTTTCTTTAGTTGGCTTTTTTATCATGTAAGTCTCTAAATTAGAATAAATCGACATCATTTGGTCTTTAGTTAAGATATGGTCCATTCTATCATTCCAGAAAGTTTTTAATTCATCAATTTTAAAGACATCTACATCCTGTGAGCGTATTTCAACCTTTTTAAATGAGCAATTCTTATTAAAAACAACCAGTGATTGATATAAGTCATTGCTTACTTCAGGATTGTATTTTTTCACATCATCAATCTTTAGTTTATTCTCAATAATAGGGTTACGGAAAGTATTCATTTGACCGTTTTCCAAAACCTGAGCCCATTGAAGATCTTGCTCACTCCCATAAATCCACCCACTGGAACGCTTTGCATTAATGACATATATTCCCGATTGGTGTAGGAGTATGAAATCTATTTTCCATTCACTTTGAGGAAGAGCAATATTATATAAAATTTTCAATTCGCCCTTTACTTTTTTTAACTTTTGAGCTAATTTATATAAAAATCTCACTTCTTTATTCGTCCAAACGGATAAAAGGGAATGGCCAGTTAGCTTGCTAAACTCACTGTTTTCATATACATAAACATTTACCGCAAACAGTATCCCGATAAATACTATGAAAAAAAGGACAAGCATTGCCACAAAGTTTCCTCCTCATTACTTAATCGTTATTTCATTTTATCAAAATTCTTCATCATTTAACATGTCATTAAAATTCTGTTCTTTTAAAATAAAACTGTCCAAAGAAAGCATACAAAGACCAGATACAAAAATGCCTTTCCCTTATTATTTCTATAGAGGTGATTTATATGAGTTGGGTAGACTCGATTCAAAAAGCAATTGATTATATGGAGAACCATTTATTAGACGTCGATTTATCCATCGAACAAATAGCTAAAGCATGCAATTCGTCTGCATTTCATTTTCAAAGAACTTTTTCTATTTTAACGGATATAACAGTTGGCGATTATATTCGCAGAAGACGTCTAACCCTAGCTGCTCAGGATTTAGTCAATACAAACGATAAAATTATCGACATCGCTTATAAATATGGTTATGAGACACCTGAATCATTTGCAAAAGCTTTTCGAAAACAGCATAAGCTTTCTCCCATGGAAGCTCGAAAAAAATTGGGTCCTCTACAATCTTATAACCGCCTCGTCATAAAAATTAAGTTGGAAGGAGCATTACCAATGAATTACAAAATTATCGAAAAAGAGTCATTTCAAGTTGTTGGCGTTAAGAGAACGTATAATTACAAAAATGGAGAAAACCTAAGTGAAATACCACAATTTTGGAGTGACGTTCATTCTGATGGAACTAATGATCAACTTATTAATTTAAACAATGGAGATATTCAAGGTATTCTTGGCGTATGTACTGTCGAAGAAAATGAAAAACAAAATGGAAAAATGGACTATTGGATTGCTACTGCACATCGAGGGGAAACGCCAAATGGAATTGATTCCTATGAAATCCCTGCTTCAAAATGGGTTATCTTTGAAGTCCACGGTGCGATGCCACATGCCATGCAGGATACTTGGAAGAAGATCTATTCAGAATGGTTCCCTTCCAATCCATATAAACCTGCTGGAACAGCAGAATTAGAGGTATACACGAATGAAGATGCATCAAAACCAGATTACTACTCAGAAATTTGGATTCCAATAAAATAGCTATTAAAAAAAGTACTTCTACCGGTGAAGTACTTTTTTATTTTATGATATTTCGAATCGTCTTTTCAAACGCTCTAATTCGAAACAAATTTTTCCTACCATTGCCATTTGTGTATAATTATTTTAATAGCATTAATTTTATAATAATAAACCAGAAAGGAATTACTATGAATTCAAACCTTGCCTTAACAATTGATGCATTTGCTATAGAAGGAAATGTCATCTCTCCAAGTATTGAAATGCAACTAGAAAAGGGTTCCATCATTGGCATTTACTCAGATGTAGCAAAATTAAACTATCTAAAAAAACAATTTGCTTCTAATCCCCAAATACATATCGAACATAGAGATAATGGACTATATAACCGTTTATCTGTTCATGAATATATAAATTTTTTAAAAGGCTTATATAACCCTTCAACAAATAAAGGCGATTTATTGAACCTATTCGGGTTAGCTGATCAAAAAAAAGTAAGATTAAGCAATTTATCTTATGCAGATAAACAAAGATTACGTTTCATCCACTGTTTTTTTAACGATAAATCCATCCAGGTTATTGAAGAACCACTACAAAACTTAGATGAACATGCAAAAAAAACGATTATGAACATATTGCTCTCATTAAAAAAAGAACAAAAATCCATTATATTATTATCAAATAATATGGAAGACATCCTTATTAGTAGCGATACTGTATATCGTCTGGACTCAGCAGGCTTACACACGTTAGATGTAAAAGAGGAAGAAGATGCTACAATACCATCTAAGAAAAATGAGCCTATTCCTTTTCGCTTCGAAAAAATCCCAACAAAACTTAACGATAAAATCATTTTATTTAATCCGCCTGAAATAGACTATATTGAAAGCATTGAAGGACAAGTGTCTGTATATGTAGGTGGCGAAGCTTACCCTTCTTCCCTGACTTTAAATGATCTCGAACAAAAACTGACACCCTTTGGCTTCTTCAGATGTCACCGTTCTTATATTGTGAACTTACAAAAAGTAAGGGAAATTATCACTTGGACAAGAAATAGCTATAGCTTGGCCCTTCACACCTCCAAGGATACAATTGTACCTTTATCGAAAAACAAATTAGTCGAATTAAAACGAATAATTGGGATTTAACAAATTTCCTGGGAAATTTCGCTGCTCCATTTGAGGTTTTTTTGACACCATCTATCAAGAAATAACTCCTTTCGCCTGAATTTTAATGCCTAACTTATTGTTTCTAATTATTCTAGATTTGTAGACAACGAATTAGGAGGAATGAAGAATGACGAATGTAATTGACGTACAGCACTTACAAAAAACCTTCCAAAAAGAGGAGGCATTACAGGATGTTTCATTCAGTATTAAAAAAGGAGAAATTTTTGGTTTCTTAGGTCCAAGTGGGTCTGGAAAAACAACTACAATTAAAATATTAACTGCTCAATTAACAAGATCAGGTGGCAGTGTATTTGTCTTAGGGCAGGATGCAGAGGAAATGAGAAAGAATACGAATAGAGCTAGATTTGGGATTCTAACAGATAATAGTGGGCTTTACTCCAGATTGTCTGTTGAAGAAAATTTATTACTTTATAGTAAGCTTTATGAGTTGCCAAGTTATTCAGTTAAAGAGGCATTAGATTTTGTAAACCTGTATAAAGATCGCAAGAAAAAAGTGAGCAAGTTATCTAAAGGCATGATTCAGCGTGTTACATTAGCCCGTTCAATTATGCATAAGCCCGAATTATTATTTTTAGATGAACCCACTTCTGCATTGGATCCAGTAAATACACAACATATCTATAATGGATTACGCAAATTAAATGAAATGGGTACGACCATTTTTCTAACAACCCACGACATGAGTGAAGCTGAAACCCTTTGTGATCGTGTCGCCTTTTTACATAAAGGTAAAATTCGTGCTATTGGTTCACCACAAGAACTAAAGAAACAATTTAGTGATGATACGATTACCGTGGAACTGGTAGATGGCACTGAACATTGTATTGAAAATAGCAAAGATCAAGCAAAAAAAGTATATGATTGGATGAATCAAGGACTTCTATCTCGTATTTATACAAACGAACCAACATTAGGTGATATATTCATGCAAATGACAGGGAGTGATTTAATATGAATTTAACTCGTATTCAAGCAATTTTCATGAAGGACTATAAAGAATTTTCCCGAAATTACGCGGTTTCAACAATGGTACTATTACCCCTTATAATGGCTTTTTTCTACAATCAAACGGGTGTAGATAGTATGCAAGGTTATTTCCTGCCAATTAACCTCGCATTTGTGGCAGTTACCAGCTTTGTACAATGCTGTTTGATCGCAGAGGAAAAAGAAAGAAATACTCTTCGAAGCTTAATGCTATCACCAGCAACTTTATTCGACATATTACTTGGCAAAAGTTTACTAGTATTTTCAATTTCTTTTGTTACAATCTTGCTTTCAATTTATATAGTTGGTTACAATCCCGCTAACTGGTTGATTATCGGCATTGTCCTTTTCCTGTCTGCAGTATTTTATATCGGATTAGGAACTTTATGTGCACTCTTTACAAAAACGATTTTGGAAGCATCGGTAGCAATTTTACCAATTATGTTAATCTTCTCATTTGGACCGTTTGCTATATTACTTTCAGAAAAATACCCAATCATGCAATTAGCAGAATGGTTACCTAGTGCACAAATTGTTTTATTAGCAGAGTCGATTGAGCAAGCATATACAGCAAGCGATATCCTAGTTCCCATTATTACATTACTAGTTTGGTCCATCATCATTTGGGCTTTTACTATCGTGCTTTATAAAAAGAGAATGGTCGATTAAAGAATGCAGGAGAAGCGCAACTTTTTGAGCTTCTCCTTTTGCCTATTTATATTAAATCATACTGGAAAAATTAATATAGAAGAATTAAATCAGACAATAACAAACATACTTAACAAATATCAATCATTGGAAAAATCACTTAGTTTGTTACTTATTATATAAGGAGGAAGTTGATTTTATAAAATTATTCTTCCTTTTCAGTGTAAAAAACAAACAATTGTAAATAATAACGGTAATGTCTTAACATACCTAATAAAGACGGAGGTTTTTACTGTGGACATTATAGAAGAAAATGCAATTCCCGCATTTCTTGAATCGACTCAGTTAATTGTTGAGCTTGAAAGTGTTGATATTTATAACAATATTATCTATCCAGTTCAAGCGAAAGAATACGATATCAATCCACAGATAGAGGTACCGTATGATTTAAAAAAAGAAGCCATTGAGCAAAAAAGTGTAGACGAAGGACATTCTCCATGGAGACTAGACCCTCTCATGACAACGCAGGTATTTGTGAGTTTACAGATCTCACCCGGTGGGATAGAAGGAGAATATCCAATTGAAGAAGGAAACTTGAAGCTTTTACACAGCACCAAGGATACAGCTGTTGTAGAAGTAAATGATATTGATACTTTCATTAAACTCGTTTACTTAAAAAGACTTGTAAAGCAGGATGCTACTGGGATATGGACAGTAATCGGATACGATACGATAGATAAATGATAGATAGGTGATGAATTAAAACAATTCATCACCTATCTTTGCATTTTCAATTTTCATTTTAATAAAGTGCCTATGGTTTTTATTAGCAATGGCTGCATTAGGGATGTCTATTGATTTAAGGAAATGAAATAGAAATACTTTAAAGTCCATGTTCACTCTATTATTAACATCTGACACTTTACCTTGTTTGGTTCATTCTTTAAATAGACTTAAAAGGAGAACCCCTTACGGGAATTCTCCTTTGTGCAAATTTTGGTTGAATTTACTCTTTAGGCTGCAAATCCTCAATCGAGTCAATCTCCATATAAGCTGGAACTACGAATCCATTTTGTGTACCTTTTAAGTTTTCACCTAAATCGATAAAGTCTTCTTCGTGCTTTTCATAGAAAGAAGCATGTGTCGAAGGTAACCAAGGAGCAACAGTTGCATCTCCTTCACCAGAAGCGATTGCTTCGAACATAATTGCAGGGTCTACGGGAGTCAATGTTACCTCGTATCCTAGTTGTTCTAATACTGCCTTCATCACATAGCCGGAGGCACGTTCCGTATCCCATGGTGTAGAAACTAATTCAATTTCTTCTCCTTCTACTTTCTCCACACCTTCTACCCATCCTTCTACTTTATCATGATTTTCTTCTATCCAATTCATTGCCGCTTCTTCAAACGGAACCTCTTGCGCATCAAACATCACAGCTTCCATATCTTCTGGCTCCCAGTAGAAACGATCAAGAATTTTATAAGCACTAGGCATATCCTCTTCTAGACCTTTTCTAACAATTGTGTTTATGTTTTCACTTCCACCCAAAGTGCCTTTGGGATCTTCTAGAATTTTCAAATCATATGCAGAGAACATCCAGTGCGGCGTCCAGCCTGTAAAAATAATTGGCTCTTCGTTTTTAATTGCTTCATCCAATGCACCTAACATACCTGCTGTTGAACTTTCTAGAAGTTCCCAACCTTCCAAGTTTTCATATTCTTCTAGTGTATTATGGGATAGCCCAGTTAACCCCGCTCCCGGTTCAATTCCTGTAATCGTATAATCTAATTTCTCACCTAAACTAGCGGTCTCTCCTGATGTACTCTCATTATCTCGATTTCCTTCTGCGTTTCCACAGCCAGTTAATAGTAGGGAAACAGATACGCCTAGAGTAACCCCAATCGACTTTAACTTTACCATTTTTCCATCCCCTTTTTAGAAAATTCAGCTTAACGACACCTTTTTAGCTATTAGCCCTAGTTAACAAAAAAAGTTAATGCTTTCTTATCTAAAAATTTTATGGAGTTATCCAATGATTAGATAACTCCATTTTTTTGTAAGAAATTTTAAATCATTAACCATTAGCATTTATCGATGCATGCCAGCGATTTATAATTATTCTACGCCCTCTGTCCATTCAGCCACTTTGTCTGCATGATCATTAATCCATTTAGCAGCTGCTTCTTTTGGATCTGTACCTCCATTAATATCAAGCATGACTGATTCAATATCTTCTGTTGTCCAGTTGAAAGCATCCAGTACTTTGAAAGCTTCTGGCATTTCTTCTTCTAAGCCAGTACGCGCAAATGTATTGATTGTCTCTTCCCCACCAAATACACCTTTAGGATCTTCTAAGTATTTTAGATCATAAGATGAGAACTTCCAGTGTGGAGACCAACCTGTTACAATTACTTCTTCCTCATTTTCAATCGCTTGACCTAAAGCAACTGTCATCGCACCTGATGATGATGGCAATAAATCCCAATCATTTAGGTTTTCATAATCTTTGATAGCTTGTTCGGTTGCAGCCATAACACCTGCACCAGGTTCAATACCTGTAATCGTCATGTCTGCTTCGTCAGTTAAGTCTTCGATCGAATTAACATCCATATAAGAAGGCACAACTAACCCAATTTTAGCTCCTGTTAAGTTTTCACCTAACTCTACTAAGCTATCTTTGTATTCTGCATATTGAGAAGCATGCGTATTTGGTAACCACCCCGCAACCATCGCATCGGCTTCACCGTTTGATACAGCTTCCCACATAATCGCATTATCTAGTGGTGTTAAAGTTACATCATAACCTAGATCTTCTAATACTTTACCTACAACATGTGTAGAGGCAACTTCAGTATCCCACTCAACATAAGCTAAGTTAATTTCTTTCGATTCTTCAGATGTTGCCGATCCATTTGAATCTCCTGACTCTTCTGTAGAAGATTCCCCTTCATCTGAACCGCTACATGCAGCAAGCATCGCACCCATTCCTAGAGCTAAACCCATCATTTTCAACTTTTTGAAATCCATCAAATCTTCCTTTCTTTATGTTATTTCTTTTTATTTAAGCTTTGCGTTAAACGGTCGACAATAATGGCGAAAATTACAAGACTAAGTCCCGCAACAAACCCATTACCAACTTGAGCACGTTGCAAAGCAGATAACACTTCTCGACCTAAACCAGGTGCACCAATCATCGATGCAATAACAACCATTGATAGGGATAACAGAACTGTTTGGTTAATACCAGCCATGATTGTTGATTTTGCTAATGGCAATTCAACCTTGAAAAGTTTTTGCCACCCAGTACTACCATAAGAATCAGCCGCTTCAACCAATTCTCTAGGCACTTGTCTAATACCTAGATTTGTAAAACGTACTGTTGGGGGTAATGCAAAAATAACAGAGGCGAATACACCCGGTACAACACCGATTCCGAAGAAGGCTACTGCTGGAATTAAATAAACAAACCCTGGCATTGTTTGCATAAAGTCTAAAATCGGCTTTATAACATTTTCGGCAACTGTACTTTTCGACATTAAAATCCCTAATGGAATCCCAATAATGATAGCAATAATACTTGAGAAAATAACAAGGGTAACGGTGTTCATCAACTGTCCCCACAAACCTTGGTTATAAATGAATAACAGACCGATGATCGAGAAGATAGCCAAGCCAAACTTTCTTTTCGTTGCAAAAAACGCAATGAGCGCAATGACTAAAATAAATACAACTGGCGGAATGGCAACGAGCATATCCGTTATAAAGTTCATCGAATTTTTACCACCGGATTGTAGAAAACCGAATAATCCTGATAAGTTACCTGTTAACCAGTCCATAATTGATTCCACTGAATCTGATACCGGCAATCTTGGAATAGAATCTAGCATTTTACTCATTTGCAGTCACCTCCTCACTATCTGAAGCAAGAGATTGAATGACTACACCTTTGATTAAGACACCTACAAGTTTATTTTCATTTACAACTGCTAAAGGAGTCGGTGATTCGGATATAATTCCTAATACATCTTGAATCAGCATATCAGGCGGCACTACATTCATATCTGTTTTCAAAATACCCAGTACATCTTTTTCGCCACGTTTTGCTGCCTCTAATGCATCATCCGCAGTGATATAACCTTTAAACGCTCTATTTTTATCAACCGCCAGTAGCACACTGACCTCTTCTTCACGCATCCGTTTCAACGCTACTTTTGGTCCATCAATTTCAACATTCACCGATATTGGTCGAATCATTGCATTTTCTACTGTTAATACCTTAGAACGGTCTACATCCTCCAAGAATGTTCTAACATAATCGTTTGCCGGATTTGTAAGGATCTCTTCTCCCGTACCGATTTGAATGATTTTTCCATCCTTCATCAATGCAATCCGATCACCAATACGTAATGCCTCATTTAAATCATGTGTAATGAATATAATGGTTTTTCTCACTTTTTGTTGTAAATCTAATAATTCATCCTGCATATCTTTTCGAATTAATGGATCAAGTGCAGAGAATGCCTCATCCATTAACAAAATATCCGGGTCATTTGCTAAAGCACGCGCTAATCCAACACGCTGCTGCATCCCCCCTGATAATTGACTCGGGAATTGATCTTTGTATGGTAATAATCCTGCGTTTTCTAAAGCTGTTTCCGCTTTTTTTGTTCTTTCTTCTTTAGGGATACCTCGCACTTCTAATCCATATTCGGTATTAGCAAGGACTGTTCGCTGTGGAAATAAACCGAAGTTTTGAAACACCATGCTCATTTTTTCGCGACGTATTGTTCGGAGCTGATGTTTATTCATTTTGGAGATGTTTTCACCATCTATGTAGATACTTCCGCTGGTTGGTTCAATGAGGTGGTTTAGCAGACGTACAAGCGTTGACTTACCACTACCTGAAAGACCCATAATTACAAAGATTTCACCTTCATTGACTGAAAAGCTCGCATCATAGACGCCGATTGTAGCACCTGTTTGCTTTAAAATCTCTGTTTTGTTTTTTTTCTGCTCGACAAGCTTAAGTGCATGATTAATATGCTTACCGAAGATTTTCGTCACATTTTCAACTTTAATCTTCTCCATACCGCACTCCCTTCCTATTTTTCTCAAATCTGTTTTTTATTAGTTTACAACTAAGCAACAACTTCATCCTAACAAAAGGTTGTTACTTATGTCAACTGAACATTCTATGAATCTAGTAATAGAGATATACCTTTTTTCAATAAAAAAAGGGCTATAGACACCGTTCGTAACGGTATCTATGCCCTAATCATTTTGGATATAAAAATTTTTGTACTCGCTCTAAACATTCGTCATTCCCAATAAAATAAATGACATCTCCTTGTTCGAAGGTAGCATATGGCCCTGGAGAAATCATTAATTCCACTCCACGACGAATTCCTACAATCGTTGCCATTGTATTTTGCCAAAAGTTAATGCTGCCAATGGATTGTGAAAGATATGGTGTTTCATCACGAACTTCAACTTGAAATGGTACAAATGGATTGACTGATTTGAATCGTTCCGTACGACTAACAAGCCTTTCCGTTGTTTCTTGTAAAACTTCCAACTCATTCTTTTGTCTTTTAATACTTTCTAGCATCTCTAATTGCACTTGATAAACGGATTGTACTTCCAAAAACTGATGGACAAATTGTGCAGCTTTTTCATAGGATTTAATCATAACCCCGCTGCCCTTTGTTGCCTCTACAATTTCTAGATCTTGCAGAACAGCAATTGCTCTTCTTGCCGTTTCAGATGATACATTATACTGACTTGCTAGAGAGGATCTTGCATAAATTTTTTCCCCAACCAAGAATTTTTTCTCAACAATTCTGGATGCTATATCAGCAGCTATCTTTTGATACCTTGGCTGCTTTACTTGGACTTTCTTATTTTCCATTACTGTTACTACCTTTCAACGGGTAATTTATTATAAAATTTCTTCTTCTCTTCAATATGATTATATTAAAGCATGTCTCAATCTCACGCTATGATTATTTTTTTGCAAAAAAGTTTTTTACAATGTTGACATTCTCGTTACGTCAACCTTTAAGATGAATTTATCGGGAGGGATAATGATGGAATACACGATTAGCAAATTAGCAAAAATAGCGGGTATAAGCAGCAGAACATTACGCTATTACGATGAAATCAACTTATTAAAACCATCTAGAATCAATAGCTCTGGCTATCGAATCTATGGCCAAAATGAAATCGATCGATTACAGCAAATTTTATTCTTTCGAGAGTTGGAAGTAGACCTAGAGACAATTATTCAAATAATGAATGAGCCTGATTTCGATCAAATGACCGCGCTGTTGCACCATCATAATAAGCTTGTCCAAAAACGTGCCCGCCTAGATAAATTAATCGAGACAATTGACAAAACAATTGCTCATCAGAAAGGAGAAAGTGTAATGAGTAATGAAGAAAAATTTGAGGCTTTTAAAGAAAACTTAATTACCGAAAACGAACAGAAATACGGAGAAGAAATTCGAGCAAAATATGGTAATAAAACCGTTGATGAGTCCAACGCCAAGCTTCGAGGGATGTCAAAGGAAGATTATGAAGCAATGGAACTGCTGGGAAATGAAATTTTCGAACTGCTTCCAAAAGCTCTGGCAACCGGTGACCCAAGTTCAGATTTAGCTCAGCTTCTTGCTGCAAAGCATAAAGAATGGTTAACGTATTCATGGTCATCCTATACAAAAGAAGCTCATAAAGGACTTGCGGAAATGTATGTCGCAGACGAACGCTTTAAAGCCAACTACGACAAGACAGTTGAAGGTGGCACCGAGTTTTTAAGAGATGCGATTTTAGTTTATGTAGATAAACAATAACCGATTTTTGTTTAATTTTAGCCATACTATTCCTATGAAGGACACTTTAAGAATAAGATCAGTGAAAAGGTCCTTCATAGGCTTGATGAAACGCGTTTCGACCAATGATTTACCCTCATGATGCGTTTCATTCAATTGTATAAAAGCGTTTTTACTATAACTTGGCTTAGAACTCAATTCATTTCTTTTCACTTCTATAACAGTTCTCTTCGCGCAACTCTCTTTTTTAATTAGTCTTTTTTCTATGTAAAAATGAAGAGTATATTGTTCATACTATATATGAATTATTTCCGAAGACACTTAACTGCCTCATAAAGGAGCAATTTCTAACTATGCAAAAACATGAAAAAAAGCTGAAGAAAATACACTATGATCATGAAAATCAGGAATACATAGTTTTAAACAAATGCCCACATTGCAATTTAGAAATTCATCCTACAACTGAAAATACGTATTCACTTGAAAATAATAGCTTTAAATTAAGTGTCATTTCTTTAACTTGCCCTTCATGTAAAAACGACTATTTTATATTCAATGATAATCGCAATGAGACGATAACAAATGAAAAATACCTTATTTCCATTCCAAAGTACGGTTTTAATGAGAGCTCATTGATTAAAAATACATCGACAAAGTTTCAAAACCTATACACTCAATCTACAAACTGCGAACTTTTGGGATACTATGATATTGCCTATTTCGGTTATATTAAGTCCCTTGAGATTTTACTAAAGGATATCGCCATATTGGAGCATCCTGATTCTGAGGATATTATTCTTTTTTGTAATGTCATTGCCTGTTTAGAGCAATTTCATTCGACAAACATCCACCTCTTCTCTAAAAAATTACTTGAGGTTTTGAAAAATGATTATCTACATTATCAGAAAAACACTAATTTCTATGAATATTCAGAGCTTGTAAAGGACTGCATCGATTATTTTTTACTCTATTTAGAATTACTTTTAAAAACATTAACATTAAATGAAACCAAAAAACCTTCAGATTAATAGAACTTCGAGGCTGGGACAAAACCCAAAAACACCATTTTCTCAAGTAGAAAAATAGTGTTTTTTCGTTGTGGTGGAGATTGATTTCCGTTCCGGGTACGCTTTTTCGCGGGCACTGCCCGAGCCTGTAGTCTCGGGCGTTGTGCTATTCCCGCAAGAGTCGACCCTATACTTCAATCAATTATGAAAGTATCAAATTTGCGCTAACTTTCTTATGATTTCTACTTATGTCCCAGCCTCTTTTTTCCCGAGCGTTCCTTGTCTCAATTATGCATACTTAACATTTTTAAGGGAAAACTAGAACTAAAAGGAGATTTTTCATGCCAAAAATTTCATCTATTAGTACATACAATCCCCCACATAAACTAGAACAAAGTAATATTGAGCAACTAACCAAGGAACTATTTACGAATAATATCCCTCAACTGGAACGCTTATTGAAAGTATTTGAAAACGGCGAGATAAAACAACGTCATTTTTGTGTTCCATTAGAATGGCATAAGAAAGACCATAGCTTTGAAGAACGGAATGATTTGTATATCGATTTAGCTGTGGAGTACGGTGTTACCGTTATTAAATCCTGCCTTTCAAATACGAGCTTTTTAGAGCAGCCTCTCTCATCTAATGAGATTGATGGGATTATCTTTGTATCCAGTACAGGAATTTCCACCCCCAGCATTGACGCACGGATCATGAACAAACTAGAATTTTCTGATCGATTGAAGCGTATACCTATTTGGGGACTTGGATGTGCAGGTGGTGCTGCAGGGATAAGTAGAGCATTTGATTACTGCTTAGCTCACCCAGAAGAAAAGGTGCTCGTTGTCTGTGTGGAACTTTGCAGCTTAACATTTCAAGCAAATGATTTTTCAAAAAGTAACTTAGTAGGTGCCTCTCTCTTTGCAGATGGAGTTTCCTGTCTTTTAGTCTGCGGTGATAACGTTCCAATAAAAAATAAAATGCCTATGCCTTATATTGTGAATACAGCTTCGAAATGGATGCCAGATTCAGAAGGTGTCATGGGATGGGATGTAAAAAATGATGGACTTCACGTTATTTTCTCTAGAGACATACCGACTATTATTAACAAATGGCTCGGTCCATTTATCGATGACTTTTTAGAGGAACAAAAGCTTACTAAGGAACAAATTAAAAATTTAGTGGCCCATCCTGGAGGAAAAAAGGTTTTAGCTGCCTATGAAGAAGCCTTAAATATGACCGAACAGCATACGGCCATATCAAGAAAAGTACTTCAACAAAATGGAAATATGTCCTCGCCAACCGTTCATTATGTGTTGGAGCAATTTATGTTAAATGAAGAAAACCCTAATACTTATGGTCTATTACTTGCTCTTGGGCCTGGATTTAGCGGAGAAGCGCTATTACTTCAATGGAGGGATTAACTAATGTTTTTTATACTATTTGTTTCTATTGTTATTTTACAAAGGATTATTGAAGTGATTATTGCAAGAAGAAATGAGAAAAAAATGTTAGCTGCCGGAGCCTATGAAGTTGGCGCTTCACATTACCCAATTATGATTACCCTTCATGTTAGCTTTTTTCTATGCTTAATTGGCGAAGTCCTTCTCCTTAACCGGACAATTTCACCCCTGTTTTTTTTGTTTTTTATTTTATTCTTATTAGTGCAAGGCTTAAGAGTATGGTGTCTAGCATCATTGGGACCATATTGGAATACAAAAATCATCATCCTGCCTGGAGCAAATGTTGTAAGAAAAGGCCCCTATCAATTTATCAGACATCCAAACTATCTTGTTGTATGTATTGAAATTTTACTGCTTCCATTAATGTTTCAGGCGTATATTACGGCAATTTGCTTTACCCTACTAAACTTTGCGATGTTAGCTGTTCGAATTCCAACTGAAGAAAAAGCATTGATCGAAGCGACGAATTATAGCAAAGAGTTTAAAAAGAAAGTCTCCAACGTTGTTACGAATGATCAACAACAATAAAAATCATTATATAAAAGTAATTCGTTTGCTTTTGTAGAGTGATTAAATAATATAATTATTTTATTGATAGAAATTACAAGAATTAAGTCGTATAATTCATCTTGTAAAGCACACAGATATCAATTAAAGCACCATATTAATTTAGAAAATACATTCTTTTTAACATCGAATCGTTTTTATATTAAAAATTTTCTAACATATTACTAACTTTTAGATTTTTAACAAAGAACTATAGGATTACGAGAATATTTAGTTTATCATTGAAGATGTATAAATTTCACAATGACGAAAAATTTGGTTTGATTTCAATGTGTGTTGTATAGCTTGTATGTGAAATTTCAAATTTTTTCAATGTAAAAAGCACAAGAGGCAAAATGTAAAGGAGAATTGGATATGTCAGAAGAATTGACTCAAGCTCAGCAAAGCTTACTTACAGGAAGAACAGATTTACTTGACCAATTATTAAAGCCTGAAGTTCAAGAATCACTAACTACTTTAGTAGAACAACTACCTAAGTTAACTGAGGTTGTAACACTTTTAACTAAAACTTATGATTTAGCTCAATTAGTTGCAACTGATGAAGTATTAAAGAACGATACAGTGAGCGCTCTTAAAGAAATGTCAGAACCGGTTATTGGTTCAGTTAAAACTTTAGCTGCTACTGCCATTGAAGCAAAAGATCGTGCAGAAGCTACAAACGAATCAATCGGTTTATTTGGTCTATTAAAATTATTAAAAGATCCTGAAGCACAAAAGCTTTTCCGCTTCGCTAATGCTTTTTTAGAAATCCAATCAGAACGTAAAACACAAGAATAGTTTCCTTATATTTAACTAGTATGGACGGAGGATTTATCATGGCAAAAGAAATCGTCATCTTAGGTGCAGGTTATGGTGGTTTACTAACTGCTCTAACATTACGTAAATATGTAAGTAAAGAAGAAGCGAAAGTAACAGTGGTGAATAAATACCCAACTCACCAACTGATTACAGAATTACACAGACTTGCAGGTGGTACAACTACAGAACGTGCAATTTCTTTCCCTTTAACAAAACTATTTAAAGATAAAGATGTAAACATAGTAGTAAATGAAGTAAAGTCTTTCTCTGTAGAAAATAAAGAGGTACATATGGTCGATGGTTCTGTAATGGAATATGATAACCTTGTAGTAGCTCTTGGTAGTCAAACTGGCTTCTTCGGAATTCCAGGTCTTGAAGAAAACAGTATGGTACTAAAATCTGTTGATGATGCAAACCGTATCAATCACCACATCGAAAGCAAAATCGCAGCTTATGCAAAATCAAAAAATCCTGCAGATGCAACAATCGTAATTGGCGGAGGCGGTTTAACTGGTGTTGAACTAGTTGGTGAAATCGTGGATAACTTCCCTAAAATTGCTAACAAATACGGTGTAGCCTTCAATGAATTAAGTATTAAACTTGTTGAAGCAGGTCCGAAAATCTTACCTGTTCTTCCTGATGACCTAATCGCTCGCGCTACTGAAAGCTTAACTAAACGTGGCGTTGAATTCTTAACTGGACTTCCAGTTACAGGTGTAGAAGGTAATAAAATTTCACTTAAAGACGGCTCTACAATCGAAGCCAACACATTCATCTGGACTGGTGGGGTTGCTGCACTACCATTAGTACAAGAATCAGGACTTGAATGTGACCGCGGAAAAGCTGTTATTGATGAGTATTTACGTTCTAAATCCCACCCAGAAGTATTTGTTGTTGGTGATGCTTCTGTTGCACTTCCTGCTGATGGCGGTCGCCCGTTATTTGCACCGACTGCTCAAGTTGCATGGCAAATGGGTGAAACTGCTGGCTATAACTTATATGCAACGCTTGAAGGTCAAAAACTTGAAGTATTTACTCCTGTCAACTCTGGTACACTTGCTAGTCTTGGACGTAAAGACGGTGTAGCTACTGTGGGGAGTAACAACATCCCATTAAAAGGGCTTCCAGCGTCGTTAATGAAAGAAGCAAGTCACGTTCGTTATTTAACACATATTAAAGCCTTATTTGGTTTAGCATATTAATACTTAAAAAAGAAGATTTCGGTTCACACCGAAATCTTCTTTTTATTATTCCATATCTGGTTTTCCTGCTTCAATCAAAACCTTACTTCTTAGTAAGACGAACCCGAGCATGAACAGTAAAATCCCTGTTCCAATTAAAAGCCATTCGATAGCAACAATATCAGCAAGGGGTCCAAATATAATCATTCCCAGAGGCATGACGGAAGTAGAAATCATTGTTAACACTCCAAAAACTCGACCTAAGTAATCGGGTCCAACCTTTTCTTGAAGTAATACCGTTGCTGGTGTGTTAAACATTGGCATGACGATACCAGTAAGTGCCATGATGATTAGATAAATCCAAAAAACAGGAATTACACCAAGTAAAACTGTACTGATACCAAATCCAAAGGCTGATAGCGTCATAGTATGTGTTTTATTTTTAAATCCGCCCCATGTAGCTATTAAAATTCCTCCAGCCATCATTCCAATAGAAAAAGCAATTTCAATCGCAGATAGATACCATTCATTTGCTCCAAAGCTTCTTGTAACTTGTAAAGGGGTTAAGAAAGCTGCTGGTGCTGCCAAAATAAGAAACATAGCAAAGAATGTAAAGAACTTCTTTAAAAACGCATGATTATTAATGTAGACTAACCCTTCTTTAAAGTCACTAAAATAACCTGTTGTTTGTGCTTCTTTCGCTTTTTCATGTAAAGGGACTTTTAAGAACAATAGTAAGGTAAATACCGCAATTGCAGCCGTAATGACATCTATAAAGAAAATTATTTCAATTGTTGTCATTGATAGAAGCCCGGCACTTGCAATTGGAGCTAATAACATAACGAGTGCTTGGATACTTCCATTTGCACCATTTACTTTAGTCAGCTTATCTCCTGGTACTATTTGAGGTAAAATTGCCCCTACTGCCGGTGTTTGTATACCTGTCCCGATTGCTCTGATAGCAGAGATAACAAACAGCAACCACATTGAATCATATCCATTTAAAAATAAAATAGCTAAGATCAGTGTAGAAATAGCAATCATAGAATCTGCCAATAGAATTAATATCTTCCGGTTATATCGATCTGCCCAAACTCCCGCAAACGGTGAAAGGAAAAACGTTGGGACAAATCCACAAATAATCGAGATGGTCATCATAATCCCAGATTGAGTAGTCAAAGTAATATACCACATGATGGCATATTGAACGAGTGCGGAGCCAAATAATGAAATCGTCTGACTTCCCAAAAATAGAGTAATACTTTTCTTCCAATTTTGTACTGTAATTTGTTCAGGGTGACTCATGTTACTTACATCCTTTTCTAATTTGATTGTATCTAGCTAATCCTATTAGAACCATTTCATTACAATACATTCATTACATTTATTAACAATTATGATTTTGGTATTGATCTGCTGGAAAAGAATTAATGTCCTTCATTTTGTTTTTACGAAATAAGTAGAGAAGAACACCTCTTCTACTTATTAATAAAGGTTTCCCTAATCGTTAGACCAATCCCATCTCCTCTACGAAAGTATGAGAGCTATTTCGAACTTTTCATCGAATATTGTTTATTGCTACTAGCTTTTAACCGAGCACAGTTGGGGAAATTCCCTTTAAACATCTGTGATATTCGTTAAAACTCTCATTCTTGGGTAAAGTAATTTCTATACTGAATGTTGTAATGATTAGTTCGAAAATCGGTTACGTAGTCTAACTGATTGCATCGGCGAAACCCTCCGTTCCTATAAGTGAATTATATTGTAACACATCATTATCTTAAATAATTAGAAAAAAGAAGAATCTTTACTTAAGATTTTGTAAACGATTGCGTCACTTCTAGACCTACTAAATTGTCCTTTGAAATTATTTAGAAAAGGGTATAATTGTAAATACAAGTTTTTAAAAAGGGGGCAAATAAATTATGAATACGAAGAGCGCTGTCCCAAGTAATCCCATTTATCCTGTCATGATTGCGATTGGGGTAGCTCATTTAATCAATGATACCATGCAGTCAGTCGTGCCTGCTATGTTTCCACTTTTAGAGAGAGATTTAGGACTATCCTTTACGGCCCTTGGTATCATTTCATTTGTTTTAAATATGTTTTCCTCCACCCTACAACCAGTGGTCGGCTACATAAGTGATAAGAAACCTATGCCATACGCATTACCCATTGGGATGATGAGTTCCTTTGTTGGTATCCTTATGCTCGTTTTAGCAGAATCCTATTGGGTTATCCTTGTTGCTGTTTTATTCTTAGGGTTTGGATCAGCGATTTTCCACCCTGAGGGATCAAGGGTGTCCTTCATGTCCGCAGGTAATAAACGAGGACTTGCTCAATCAATCTATCAGGTTGGAGGGAATTCCGGACAAGCGTTAGCACCATTAATCAGCGCATTTATTTTAGATATTTATGGTCAGCATGGAGCTGCTATCGTTTTGGTCTTAACCTCAATTGGTATAGTCATCTTACTTAAAGTATCGAGGTGGTATATGCAGCAGCTACAAGCAGAAAAGCTAGAAACGAAAAAGAAAAAAATACTCGTCTCTTCTTTACCGCCTCTTACTAAGAAACAAGTTGGGATTGCCATTGGGTTATTACTTACTGTTATTTTTGCGAGGTCCTTCTACACAACAAATATTACCTCTTTCTATGTGTTCTATTTAATGGATCACTATGAATTATCCTTAAAAACGGGACAAGTATTTATTTTCCTCTTCATGGCTTTTGGGGTTGTAGGTACATTTTTTGGTGGCTCATTGTCTGACCGAATTGGAAGAAAGAATGTGATTCTCCTATCTGTAGTAGGACCACTTCCATTCTGTTTACTACTCCCATATATGCCAATTTGGTTAGTTCTTATTTTCTTAATCATTATTGGAACCTTAATAATGATTAGCTTCTCCGTTACGGTTGTTTATGCTCAAGAACTAGTTCCAAGCAAAATTGGCACGATGGCAGGACTCACAACAGGCTTTGCTTTTGGAATGGGAGCCATTGGAGCTGTAGTAATTGGGTTTTTACTCGATTCTATAGGCATAGAGACAACAATAAAAATCGTTTCTATTCTACCTCTACTACTAGTTGTTGCATTCTTCTTACCTAAAGATAAAGTTGAAAAGTTAGCATAAAAAAGGAGAAACCCTATACAAATAGGGATTCCTCCTTTTTACTTTCTCAACTTTTTTCTATAGAATCGAATAACGATCACTATAAAGATTATTGCTAATGCTGCATACGCAAAATCTGAGTAGATGTCCATGTAATGCACAACTGTTTCCCATGAATTTCCTAAGGCAGCTCCTAGATTTACGAGTACCATATTCCAGATTAATGTACCAAATGTTGTTAGGACTAAGAAGATCCAAAAGTTCATTTTGGCTAATCCAGCCGGCAGCGAAATTAAACTACGAATCAACGGTATAAAGCGACAGAAGAATACAGTCCAAACATCATATTTCTCGAACCATGCATTGGCCTTATGAATATCATTACTTGTTAATCGTAAAACTTTACCCCATTTATCAACAAATTTTTCAATTCTTTTGATACCTACAATTGCGCCTACTCCATAAAGAATGATCGCACCAGCAACTGATCCAATTGTAGAGGCAATGATAACACCTGTAATAGTTAAATCTGTTGACGTCGTCATAAACCCGCCAAAAGTTAAAATCACTTCTGAAGGTATTGGAGGGAATAAATTTTCCAGCATGATTAATAAGAATACCCCTAAGTATCCAAAGTCCTCCATTATCGTTGTAATCCAGGTTTCCATTCATTCTCTCCTTATGTATAAATATATATTGTGATGATTCTATCATTTCATTTCCATATCTAATGCTACTCTATTATATCACCCTATTCAATTTTTCTTTTATTCATTCATAAAAAATCTGTTAACGAAAAAATAAGCCAACGAGAATTTTCGTTGGCTATAGCATTATATTTTATATTGACTCTTCATAAAGAGAAAGGTTCCTATAACAGTAAGATTATTTATACTTTTTCTTTTGACCCTTCGATATTTGCTTCCATTTACGTTGTTCTGCAAGCTTTGCTTGAGTGTTTGTTTTTCTTTCTATGAAGGCCAGCTCTTTTTGCAGCTTAAAATAACTTTGTAATCTTGATTGCTCAAGATGGCCATGATCAATAGCGAGATTAACAGCACATCCCGGCTCACTTTTGTGGGTACAGTCTCGATAACGACAATTTGATGCAAACTCTTCGATATCCTTAAAGCTAGAAGATAAACTATCACTCTGATCCCATAATTGCAGCTCTCTCATCCCAGGTGTGTCGATTAAACAACCTCCTCCTGGTAATAGCACAAGCTCCCGATGTGTAGTGGTATGTCTTCCTTTGGCATCATCTTCTCTTATACCAGACACTTCCATTTTTTCATTTCCGTATAATGCATTCGTGAGTGTCGACTTGCCTGCACCTGAAGAACCAAGTAAAGCCCCCGTTACACCTTCTTCAAATAATGCCCGAATTTGTTCGATTCCCTCTCCGGTATAAGAACTCGTTACAAAGATCTCTACACCCATTGCAACTGCCTTAGCTTCTCTCAAGTACCTATCAATATCTTCACATAAATCAGCTTTTGTTAAGACAATAATAGGTGTTGCTCCTGAATCCCATGCGGCTACTAAATATCGCTCTAATCGACGAATATTAAAATCGGCATTCAAACTCATGACGAGTAATACTATATCTACATTCGTGGCAACTATCTGTTCATCAATTTCTCGACCCGCAATTTTTCTTGAAAACTGAGATTTTCTATCTAATAGCTTATGAATGATTGCCCGGTTTTCGCCATCCATTTTTTCAACAAGCACCCAGTCTCCTACAGCAGGGAATTCTGCTCGATTAAATGCTTCGTATGCATAGAGACCTGATACAGATGCCAGCCATTCCTCATTTTCAGTAATTACACGATAAGAATGTTTGTGCTCTAGACTCACACGAGCTGGTACGCACTTTTCGTATTTCTTCTCTTTTAAAAGTGCAGTTAATTGGTCCTTGAAAAAGTCGGTAAATCCTAATAATTTTATATTCAATTTAATTTCCTCCAATAAATGTGTTGTCACAAAATTTTTTGCAAAATAAAAAACCTATGAGCTACGATTTGGTAGTCCATGGTTTCAACACATCCAAAGAGTATAATTAAATACACCTTAATTTATAAAATTAAGGAAGGTAATTAACACCGTACTTTGAGGTGAGTGAAATTAGACAAACCAAATCGCTTGTTTACAATCGCATATACATTTGTCAAAAAACTTCACCTCTTTCTCATATTATTACTTTCAGTATATTCTAACATCCCTAAAATGTCAATAAATGTTATGTATGCGTTTTGTCACCGGCTTTGTGTAAGGCCCGTTCACAAAAGTTATAGCTCCTGGACATTGTCGATATAGTGCGCAACTTACATAGTAGGCTGCGTATTCTTTAAAGGTAGCTCAATCTGAAAAGTATTTAATATGTAAAAACTTCATAATAAAAAAGAGACACCTCCTCTCGAGAGTGTCTCTTCTATCTATGCATAACCGGAGTCATACTCACAAAGTTAGTTCGTCCATTTTTTAATTTGACTATCTGAGCCGTATACAAAATGGTTTGGCAACACTTCGTGTACTTTGATTTCTTCAGTTGTTTCTTCGTGATTGTACTGAATTCTTGTACGTTTTCTTTCAGTCAGTGGATCTGGAAGTGGCACTGCTGATAGTAATGATTTTGTATAAGGATGAATTGGGTTATTATAGATTTCATTTGCTTCACCAAGTTCTACAATTCTCCCTCGGTACATAACTGCAATTCGATCACTAATATATTTAACCATCGATAAATCATGGGCGATGAATAAATACGTTAAGTTACGTTCCTTTTGTAGTTTTTTCAACAAGTTAACTACTTGTGCTTGAATCGATACGTCCAGTGCTGAAATCGGCTCATCGGCAATGATAAAGCTTGGATTTAAGCTTAAAGCACGGGCAATTCCAATACGTTGACGCTGACCACCAGAAAACTCATGGGCATATCGATTGGCATGTTCTCGGTTCAAACCTACTGCTTCCAGTAAGTTTCCGATATGCTCACGTCGTTCTTTTTTGTTTTTATATAGACCATGGATATCAAAGCCTTCACTAATAATCTCACCAGCAGTCATACGAGGGTTTAATGATGCATATGGATCCTGGAAGATCATTTGCATTTCACGATTAAATTCCTTTAATTCCTGGCGTGATTTACTAGCATGAATATCTTTACCTTTGAAGATTACTTGACCGTCTGTAATATCATATAAGCGAATAATCGAACGACCAGTTGTCGATTTACCACAACCTGATTCACCTACTAAACCAAGCGTTTCCCCTTCGTATACATCAAAAGTAATACCATCTACAGCTTTAATAGGATTAGAAGAAGAGCCGAAATGTTGTTTTAAGTTTTTTACTTCTAGTAACTTATTTGCCATTTTCTTCTGCCTCCTTTAAATAACCATCAATTCTTTGTTGAACTGCATCTGGAATCGGAACTTCTGGTGCATCAGGATGCAATAACCAAGTCTTTGCATAATGCGTATCAGAAATTTTGAACATTGGTGGTTCTTGTTCATAATCGATTGCCATAGCAAATTCATTACGTGCTGCAAAAGCGTCTCCCTTTGGTGGGTGGATTAAGTCTGGTGGAGAACCTGGAATCGTACGTAATTCTTCTTTTACATTATTTTTCAGATCAGGCATTGACCCTAATAATCCCCAAGTGTACGGATGTCTTGGGTTATAGAAGATATCATTTACTGTTCCATATTCTACGATTTGTCCAGCATACATAACCGCAACACGATCAGCAACGTTTGCTACTACACCTAAATCATGTGTGATAAAGATGATGGATGTATTGCTTTTCTTTTGAATGTCTTTCATTAACTCTAAAATTTGTGCTTGAATCGTTACGTCAAGTGCTGTTGTTGGTTCATCGGCAATTAACAATTTTGGATCAGCCGCTAATGCAATGGCGATAACTACACGTTGACGCATCCCACCACTGAATTCATGTGGGAACTGACGGAAACGTTTTTCAGGCATTGGAATTCCTACAAGATCTAATAATTTGATCGCACGTTCCTTTGCTTCAGCCCCTGAAACCTGTTTATTATGCTTCAAAATAACCTCAGTGATTTGTCGGCCAACACGCATTGTTGGGTTTAAAGCTGTCATCGGATCTTGGAAAATCATAGCGATATCATTTCCTCGAACTTTTGCCATTTCTTTTTCACTTAATGGTACAAGGTCGCGACCATCAAACAGAATTTCCCCACCTGCATAAATCCCAGGTGGTTGTGGTATCAATTTCATAATCGAATTACTCGTTACACTTTTCCCTGAACCAGATTCACCAACGATTGCCAGTGTCTCTCCTTCATATAGCTCAAAACTAACGCCACGAACGGCTTGGACAATTCCTGCATATGTTTTAAAGTTAATTCTTAAATCATTAACCTCTAACAATTTTTTACTCATCTTTTCTCACCTACTTCTATTTACGTAATTTTGGATCTAGTGCATCTCGCAAGCCGTCTCCTACAGCATTAAATGCGAAGATTGTTAATGAAATAAAGAACGCCGGGAAGAATAAACGCCATGGTGCTGAAGTTAATGCTTTATTTCCTTCCGAAGCCATCGTACCCCAACTTGCCGTTGGTGCTGGTACACCCAGACCTAAGTAACTTAAGAATGATTCTGTGAAAATAGCTGATGGAATTGTTAAAGTCATTGTAACTAAGATTGCCCCTAATGCATTGGGAACAATGTGACGCATAATTAAATGGCCAGTATTGGCTCCTAAAGTTCTAGCAGCTAATACATACTCTTGATTTTTAATGGATAATACTTCACCACGTACGATACGGGCCATGTTAACCCAACCTGTAATCGATAACGCAATAATCATTGGCAGTAAGCCTGGCTCTAATACAACCAATAAGATAATAACAACTAAAAGGTAAGGAACAGCAGATAAAATATCCGCAATACGCATCATAATATTATCTAATCGTCCACCTGCTAGTCCGGAGATACTTCCCCAGAATACACCGATGATTAAATCGATTACTGCAGCCGTAATCCCGATGAATAATGAAATACGAGCCCCTTGCCATACACGAACGAAAATATCACGACCTAAATCGTCTGTACCAAACCAGTGGGCTGCTGATGGTGCAGCATTATATATACCCAATTGCTCACGGTAGCTATATGGGCTGAAGACAGGAACAAAAATTGCCAACAAAGTGACGATGATTAAAGCGATCACACCGAATATTGCTAATTTATTTTGAGAGAAGCGAAGTGTAACTTCTTTCCAAAACGATACGGACTTGTCAGCTAATTTTTCATTTTCATCATGACGTCCACCAACAATTTTAAACATTTCAGGTGAGAACTTATCGAATTGCTTTTGAGTCATTATTTTTTCGCTCCTTTCAATTTAATTCGTGGATCAATTACACTGTATAGAATATCTACTATTAATACTGCGAATAGTAAGATAATTGAATAGAATACTGTTGTACCCATAATAACTGTGTAGTCACGGTTAGTAATACTTGTAACGAAGTGTTTACCTAAACCAGGAATTGCAAAGATTTGTTCGATGATGAAACTACCAGTAACAACTCCGGCAGTTAGTGGTCCTAAGTATGTAACAACAGGAAGTAATGCGTTTCTTAACGTGTGTTTGAATACCGTCGTCCACTTCCCAAGTCCTTTAGCACGGGCCATTTTAACATAATCACTACTACTTTGTTCTAACATACTAGAACGAGTAAGTTTTGCGATGAACCCCATATGTGTGATAGCGATTGCAAAAGCCGGTAGAATACTATAAATAAAACCTTTCCAACCACTTACCGGGAACATTCCCAATTTAAATGCCAGGAAGTATTGCATTAAACCAGCTAGTATGAATGACGGTACAGAAATACCCAATACCGCAATGGTAGATGCTAAATAATCCGGGAACTTATTGTGATAAAGTGCCGCAATAACCCCTAATAAGATACCAAACCCTATTGATAAAATCATTGCTTCTATCCCTAATGTTAAGGAGATAGGGAAACTCTCCGCAATCATATCATTCGTTGAGCGACCTTTGTATTTCATGGATTCTCCAAAGTCAAAAGTCACAGTATCGATTAAATAATCCTTATATTGAATATACCAAGGATTATCTAATCCATATTTTGCATTTAACTGCGCTTCAATTTGTGGTGGGAATGATCTTTCACTTGCGAAAGGACTCCCCGGTGCTAATTGCATTAAGAAAAATGTAGCAGTTACGATTAAATATAGTGCAATCAAGATATAACCTAATCTTTTTAAAATATATTTTAGCAATTTTGTCCCCTCCTTTAGATTTATAGAAAAAAATAACAGTACATAAGGCTGCTTTCATCTTGAAATCGAATTAAGCAGCCTAAGTACCATTAAATCAGTAAATAGTAACTTCTTAAAAATATCTTACTTGTTAATATCTACGTATTTTAAGTAAATGTTACCCATTGCATCAGTTTGCATGTTTTCAACATAGTCTTTCTTTACAGAAAGATTTGTGTAGTAGTAAATTGGTGCAATTGGATATTCAGTCATAGCAATTGCTTCAGCTTGTTTCATTAATTCAATACGAGCATCAGCGTCTGTTTCAGTAATTGATTGTTGTAATAATTCAGCATATTGTGGGTTTTCCCAACCAGTATCGTTGTTTCCATTATCTGCAGAATCATATTGCTCTAAGAATGTATAAGCATCGTTGTAGTCACCGATCCAACCCATACGTGCAACATCATAATCTAAGTTTGAAACTTTATCTAAGTAAACTTGCCATTCAGAGTTATCAATAGTTACATCGATACCTAAGTTAGAGTGCCAGCCTTCTTGGATAAATTGAGCGATTGCTGAGTGAGCTTCACTTGTATTAATAGAAAGGCCAATTGAAATTTCACTTGGATCAGAAAGTCCAAGTTCTTTCATACCTGCTTCTAAAGCAGCTTTTGCTTCTTCAATATCATTGTCTTTATAGTAACCACGATCTTCTTCAAAACCAGGAACAGCTTCAGGAACCATACCTAGAGCTGGAGATTGCTCACCTTTTAAAACGTTATCAATTAAGCCTTGACGGTCAATTGCAAGTGTTAACGCTTTACGGATGTTAGCGTTTGAAGTAAATTCACCAGTTGTGTTGAATTTATAGATATAAATTGATGCATAATCAGCAATGTTTAAAATACCTTCTTGTTTATAGCGATCAATTACATCTAACCCTACAGTTTGGAATGGAGATCCTAAGAAATCAATTTCACCAGCGTCAAACATTGTAGAGGCAGTTGCTTCGTTTTCTACCATTGAGATGTTTACTTTGTTTAGTGCAACATTTTCTGCATCCCAGTATTGATCGTTTTTCTCTAATGTAATAGAACCAGAATGTTGCCAATCAGCTAGTGTGAAAGGACCATTTGTGATATATGAGTCACCAGCTTCAGCATACCATGTATCGTTAGCTTCAGCTGTTGCTTTATGGATTGGGTAGTAAGTTTTAAATGCTGTTAACTCTAAGAAATATGGAGTTGGGTTTACTAATGTAACTTCTAAAGTTTTTTCGTCAACCACTTTAATTCCTAAATCTTCTTCTGTACCTTCACCATTGTTATAGCTTTCTGCACCCTTGATTGGGTAAAGGATTGATGCATATTCAGAAGCATTTTCTGGATTTAATGCAAATTTCCAAGCGTATGCAAAGTCTTCAGCAGTAACAGCGTCACCGTTTGACCATTTTGCATCTTTTAATGTGAATGTATATGTTAATAAATCTTCACTAATTTGAACATCTTCTGCTGCCGCATTTACGATTTCTCCATCCTTAACAGTTGTTAAACCTTCGAAAACGTTTTGTAAAATTGCATTAGATGTACTATCTGTTGCTAATTGTGGATGTAATGATGGTGGTTCAGATGCAATAACTAAGTTAAGTTCTTTAGCGCCTGTCCCATTATCAGATGATGAACTACTATCTTTTTCTTCTGATCCTCCAAAGTTACATGCTGCTAACACTACAGAAAGAGCTAATAACAATGAAAGAAGTAGAAAATTATTTTTCTTCATGAGGATCCCCCTATCATAATTTTGTAACATATTTCCCATTTTTCAGAAAACTTTTTTTCGGAGTTTTCATTTTTCAGAAATATCAGAGCTAACATTTACTATATTAACAAAAAGTTTTAAGTAAATAAACAAAAATTTTATTTTTCTAACTTATTATTTAATTTATTTCTAAAACGCACGCTTTTTCTGCTTTAATTTCAAATTTCTGTAATTTTAATTATTTAAATAGTTAGAAAAGTTATTCAATTAATAGTTATTATTATTTTCTGAATATAACGAATCCTCCCAATATTCTATTTTATAATATTTTAAAAAACTGATATTTCTTTCATCCCTCCTTCTTCTGTGTCAAAACTCATTTCAATTTCTTAAACTAGTTTGCCAAAAAAAAAGATGATAATTCATTCATCATTTAACGAATGAATTATCACTACTATTATCTTGTCCACATTTTGATTTGATTTTCAGTTCCATATACAAAATGAGCAGGTAACACTTCATGGACTTTCCCTTGCTCAGCAGTTTCCTCATGAGCATAAGGTATCCTTTCTCGTACCCGTTCTGTTAAAGGATCTGGAAGTGGTACAGATGATAGTAAAGATTTTGTATAAGGATGGATTGGATTATCATATATTTCATCTGACTTTCCTAACTCCACAATTTTCCCTCTGTACATAACCGCAATTCGATCACTTATATATTTAACCATCGATAAATCATGGGCAATAAATAAGTAAGTCAAATTACGTTCTCTTTGCAGCTTCTTTAAGAGATTTACTACTTGAGCTTGAATCGATACGTCTAGTGCGGATATTGGCTCATCGGCAATGATAAAACTTGGATTTAGACTTAGCGCCCGCGCTATGCCGATCCGTTGACGTTGCCCACCAGAAAATTCATGGGCATATCGGTTTGCGTGTTCACGGTTCAATCCAACCGCTTCTAATAATTCAGCGATTCTCTCTTGCCTTTCCTTCTTATTCTTATATAAACCGTGAATATCAAACCCTTCACCAATTATTTCCCCAGCTGTCATACGAGGATTTAGTGAGGCATATGGGTCTTGAAAAATCATTTGCATTTCACGATTAAATTCTTTTAGCTCTTGGCGGGATTTGCTCGTGTGAATATCCTTCCCATTGAACAGGATTTCTCCATCGGTAATGTCATATAGACGAATGATTGAACGACCAGTAGTGGATTTTCCACATCCTGACTCACCAACTAATCCCAACGTTTCCCCTTCGTAGATATCGAAGCTAATTCCATCGACTGCTTTTACCGGATGATTGGCTGTTCCAAAGTATTGTTTTAAATTTCTAACTTCAAGTAATTTATTAGCCATTTCCGTGTGCCTCCTTTATATAGCCCTCAATTCTTCGAGATATTGATTCAGGTACTTGAATTTGAGGTGCACTCGGATGTAATAACCACGTTTTCGCGAAATGCGTTTCTGACACTTGAAACATCGGTGGTTCTTCTTCATAATCGATTGCCATTGCATATTCATTTCTTGGGGCAAATGCATCACCCTTGGGTGGATGAATCAAATCAGGTGGAGACCCTGGTATTGTTCGCAAATCTTCTTTTACGTTATTTTTCAAATCAGGCATTGACCCTAATAATCCCCACGTATAAGGATGCTTCGGATTATAGAAAATATCATTAACAGTTCCGTACTCAACAATTTGTCCCGCATACATAACTGCTACTCGGTCAGCAACATTTGCAACCACACCTAAATCATGTGTTATGAAGATAATTGACGTGTCTCGTTTCTTTTGTATATCCTTCATCAACTCCAGAATTTGGGCCTGGATGGTAACATCAAGTGCCGTTGTTGGTTCATCAGCAATTAAAAGCTTAGGATCTGCTGCAAGCGCAATTGCGATTACAACCCGTTGACGCATCCCTCCACTAAATTCATGAGGAAATTGTTTAAATCGCTTTTCAGGCATCGGGATTCCAACTAAATCCAATAGCTTTATTGCTCGTTCTTTCGCTTCACCAGCTGTAATCTTTTGATGCTTTAAAATTACCTCTGTAATTTGGCGACCAACACGCATTGTTGGATTTAAGGCTGTCATTGGATCCTGAAAAATCATCGCAATTTCATTTCCCCGCACTTTCGACATCTGTTTTTCAGTTAACGGTACCAAATCACGGCCATCAAACTTAATCTCTCCACCTGCATAGATACCCGGTGGTTGAGGGATAAGTTTCATAATTGCATTACTCGTTACACTTTTCCCTGAACCTGACTCACCTACGATTGCTAATGTCTCTCCCTGATACAGCTCAAAGCTAACACCGCGCACTGCCTGAACAACCCCTGCATAGGTTTTAAAATTGATCTTTAAATCGTTTACTTCCAACAACTTCTTCGCCATTTTTTCAACCCCCTCTATTTTCGTAATTTAGGATCTAATGCATCACGTAATCCGTCACCCACGGCATTAAATGCAAATATTGTTAGTGAAATGAAAAATGCAGGGAAAAATAGTCGCCACGGTGCCGATGTTAATGCTTTATTTCCCTCTGAGGCCATTGTCCCCCAACTCGCAGTTGGTGCAGGAACACCTAATCCCAAGTAACTTAAAAATGATTCTGTGAAAATTGCTGATGGAATCGTTAATGTCATTGTGACCAAGATTGCACCTAACGCATTGGGCACTAAATGTCTTTGTATTAAATGCCATGTACTCGCACCGAGTGTACGAGCAGCCAACACATACTCTTGGTTCTTGATGGATAATACTTCTCCCCGTACTATTCTTGCCATATTAATCCACCCTGTGATGGATAAGGCGATAATCATCGGCAATAATCCCGGTTCTAATACAACAAGTAAAATAATAACAACTAGTAGATATGGAACCGCTGATAATACGTCAGCAATACGCATCATAATGTTGTCCAATCTTCCTCCAGCAAGTCCCGAAATACTTCCCCACAAAACACCAATAATTAAATCAATGACAGCAGCAGTGATTCCTATAAATAAGGAAATACGAGCCCCTTGCCAAACACGTACGAAAACGTCTCTCCCTAAATCATCTGTACCAAACCAATGGCTGGCAGATGGTGGTGCATTGTAAATTCCTAATTGCTCCCGATAACTGTATGGAGAAAAAACAGGAACGAAAATGGCCATTAATGTAATAATTATTAATGCAATTACCCCAAAAATAGCAAGCTTATTTTGTGAAAAACGCAAGAATACTTCCTTCCAAAAGGATACCGATTTATCTGCCAGTTTTTCTGTTTCGTCTTGTTTGATACCGACAATTTTAAACTTATCCGCTTCAATTTTACCGAACTGCAGCTCTTGTTTAGCCATTATTTTTTCGCTCCTTTCAGTTTTATTCGAGGATCAATAACGCTATATAAAATATCAACAACTAGCACTGCAAATAAAAGAATAATTGAATAGAAAACAGTCGTTCCCATAATAACTGTATAGTCACGATTGGTAATACTCGTCACAAAGTGTTTGCCTAAACCAGGAATTGCAAAAATTTGTTCAATAATAAAACTTCCTGTAACGACTCCAGCTGTTAGTGGACCTAAATATGTAACAACAGGTAACAAGGCATTTCTTAATGTATGACGTATTACGACAGACCACTTTCCAAGTCCCTTTGAACGGGCCATTTTCACATAGTCACTATTAGATTGTTCAAGCATGCTAGATCTTGTTAACTTTGCTATAAAACCCGCATGAGTAATTGCTATCGCAAGGGCTGGCAAGATACTATAAACAAACCCCTTCCAACCACTTACAGGGAAGAGCCCCAGTTTGAAGGCTAAAAAATACTGCATTAAGCCTGCCAATATAAATGAAGGAACAGAGATTCCTAGTACTGCTATAGTGGAAGCCAGATAATCCGGAAACCTGTTATGGTAAAGGGCTGCTATAACCCCCAGAAAAATACCCAATCCAATGGATAAAATCATTGCTTCTATACCCAGAGTTAGTGAGATTGGAAAACTTTCAGAAATAATATCATTTGTAGATCGTCCTTTATATTTCATAGATTCCCCGAAATCAAAGGTAACCGTGTCTACTAGATAATCCTTATATTGAATATACCAAGGATTATCTAACCCATATTTCGCATTCAATTGTTCT
Source organism: Lysinibacillus sp. SGAir0095 (assembly GCF_005491425.1). Classification (NCBI taxonomy): domain Bacteria; kingdom Bacillati; phylum Bacillota; class Bacilli; order Caryophanales; family Bacillaceae; genus Lysinibacillus; species Lysinibacillus sp. SGAir0095. The sequence goes on from NZ_CP028083.1 coordinate 3,849,494, forward strand.
TCTATTTGCGGTGGAAAAGCACGTTCGCTAGCAAATGGGCTTCCAGGAGCTAGTCTCATTAAAAAAAATGTTGCTGACACGATAATAAATAAAGCAATAAGTATATAGATTAACCGCTTAAAAATGTATCTCAGCATAAAAAATCCCTCCTTTTTGTTTTCCCTGAGCTTATTTCCGGTGTTCATCAAGCCAGTAAAAAAGGCCGCTTGAATCGATTACTCGATTTTAAGCAGCCTAAGTTAGTTAGTAACACTATTTAATATGATAGATTATTTGTTAATATCTACATATTTAAGGTAGACATTACCAAGAGCATCTAGCTCCATATTTTCTACATAATCTTTCTTCACAGAAAGGTTTGTGTAGTAATAAATTGGTGCAACAGGGTATTCAGTCATTAAAATAGCCTCTGCCTGTTTTAATAATTCAAGACGTTTTGCTGGGTCTTGTTCTGTATTTGATTGCTTTAACAATGCTGTATATTCAGCATTTTCCCAACCAGTATCGTTATTACCGTTTGAAGCTGAGTCATACATTTCTAAGAATGTGTACGCATCGTTGTAGTCACCAATCCAACCTAAACGTCCAACTTGATAATCTAAGTTACTTAGTTTATCTAAGAATACCTGCCACTCAGAGTTATCTAAAGTAACTTCGATTCCTAGGTTTGTACGCCATCCTTCTTGGATGAATTGTGCGATAGCTGCGTGTGCTTCACTTGTGTTAAATGATAATTTTAAGTTAAGTTCGCTTGGATCAGAAAGACCAAGCTCTGCTAAACCAGCTTCTAAAGCCTTTTTCGCTTCTTCGATATCATTATCTTTGTAGTAACCGCGATCTTCTTCGAACCCTTTAACAGCTGCAGGTACCATACCTAATGCAGGAGATTGTTCACCTTTAGTAATGTTATCAATTAAACCTTGACGGTCAATTGCAAGAGTTAATGCTTTACGGATATTAGCATTTGACATGATTTCATCCGTTGTGTTGAATTTATACATATAGATAGCTGCATAATCAGAGATATTTAAAATTCCCTCTTCTTTGTAGCGGTCAATTACATCTAATGCTACTGCTTGATATGGTGAACCTAAGAAATCAATCTCACCAGCATCAAACATTGTTGCAGCTGTAGTTTCAGATTCAACCATTGAGATATTAACTGTATCTAAAGCTACGTTTTCAGCATCCCAGTAGTTTGCGTTCTTTTCTAATGTCATAGAACCACCATGTTGCCAATCAGTCAAAGTGAATGGTCCATTAGTGATGTATTGGTCACCAGCTTCTGCATACCAAGTATCGTTAGCTTCAGCTGTTGCTTTATGAATTGGGTAGTAAGTTTTAAATGCTGTTAACTCTAAGAAATATGGAGTTGGGTTTTCTAAAGTAACTTCTAAAGTTTTTTCGTCAACCACTTTAACCCCTAAATCTTCTACTTTACCTTCACCTAAGTTGAATGCTTGAGCACCTTTGATTGGGTAAAGAATTGATGCATACTCAGATGCATTTTCAGGAGTAAGTGCATAAGTCCATGCATATGCAAAATCTTCAGCAGTTACAGTATCACCGTTTGACCATTTTGCATCTCTTAATGTGAATGTATAAACTAAGCCATCTTCACTAACCTTTACATCTTCTGCAGCAGCGTTGATAACTTCACCATCTTTTACAGTTGTTAATCCTTCAAAAACGTTTTTTAGCACCGCATTTGATGTACTATCAGTTGCTAATTGCGGATGCATTGATGGTGGTTCTGATGCTACGACTAAATTAAGTTCTTTTGTACCACCTTCAGTAGTTTCAGTAGTACCTTCTGTTGCTGTTCCTTCTTCTGATGCTTCTTCTTCTTTTTCAGCACCAAAGTTACATGCTGCAAGTACTAGAGTTAAAGCTAGTAACATTAGCATTAAAAATAGATTGCGCTTTTTCAATGCGAATCCCCCTCTTTTTGTTTTTTCCCTATTTTCTGATAATAGGAGTAACAATTCTCATCATATCAAAAAACATTTACGAAATAAACAAAAAATTCATTTTTCTATGAAAATTTAGATAAGTTATTATATTAATATAATTCTATATATTATCATCTTTCGAGCAATATGATTTAGAAGATTAAGAGTGATAACTTTAGTCATTAGGAAAAAGCCATTAAAAATACTATAAGAATAGTAGTTTTTGTTAAATCAACTCATGGACATTACGTTATTCTATTAATAAATTAATTTTCATCTGATAATATTTTTATTTAAAATACTTTTCTATCGATAATTAAATTTTGTAAATTCGAAGTAAAAATTAATAAAAAAAAGAGGAATATTAGGAACAAAGAAGTGAATAAAATCTCATATTTTATATGAAAAGGTTATATTTACCTGGTACTTAACTAATATAAATATGAATAAAAAGGCATCTCATATTAGAGATACCTTTTCACTTATCGATTGGCTTTACGGAAGCCGTCAATACAATTATATATTGAAGATATTGGGAATAAAATCAACGTTGCTACTATGATAAAATTCCTAACCTGATCAGTCGTAGAATTGAGGATTTCACTCATATATGTTAGAAATTCTGGGTTAAACAAATTAGAATTTGTTATAAGAAAGATTAAAACGATTGTAGCGATTATCTCACGAATCACATTAAAAATGGCAATTTTCTTCGTCCACTGATGTTTAATAAAAAGAGTTAAGGCAAAGGCAATCTCTAATCCGATTACTAGAGCAATGATTGGCCAAAAAGAATTCAGCACATCTTGATTGAATGCCGGCATAATAAATTCCAGTCCATTCCCTACATTTCCATAAACACCAGCCAAGTGATCGGCGTTAAAATAAATCGTTCCCCAAATCGCCGTCCATAGCAAGCTCCCAAATACATACCCTTTTGAAACCGCCTTTTTTTGTGGAACAAATGGGATATTCTTCAAATCTTCTGGTGTCCATTTATTTAGACTCATTGTCCGTGGGTATTCATCTTTACTATGATCGGTTCTTTCGATAATAGCAAAAGTTAATGTCAGCCAAAAGAAAACCTGTATAAATACATGAACTACGCTCCAGATTCCCTCTCCTATTATCATTAGACCAACATTCAAAACTGTGTCTCCATTTTCGAACCCTACAAAGTACTCGGCAGCAACTACGATAAATGCAATAACTGCAGCTATAGGTACAATCATCTTTAGTAACGAAATATAGAGATCAAAATACTTAGGACCAATTAGATGCATTGGGCGTTCATTATATCCACTGGCCAAAGCTGCTGGATTCCCTAGCTCTCCAAGTACACTTTTTACATCGTCTTCTGAATACTCTTGTGGCAACATATCTTCTATGGTGGATTTTAATTCCAGACCAATATCTTCACGATTCTTCGCAGGTAATCTTCGTGTAACTTCATATATATATAGCTCAATTAAATTCAAATCTAATGATCCCCTTCCAATAATTTATAGAGTTCTTTTGAATTTTTTATCCATTCGTCCTTTAGCTTTTCGAAAACCTCAACACCGAAATCCGTTAAAATGTAGTATTTCCTTGGCCTGGATTCAGAAGTATCCCAAATACTTCTAACTAGTTCTTGCTTTTCTAATCTCCGAAGCAGCGGATATAACGTACTTTGTTCAATTGCTATTCCAGATTTTTCAAGCGACTGCACTAATGAGTAACCATATTGTTGTGTTTGCAATTGGCTTAATACCGCTAAAGTCAATGTGCCTCTTCTAAGCTCTGTACTTAACGAATCCAGTAAATTATTCAAGTTAGCACCTCCGTTTTATACTGTGTATAATACAGTATATGTTACACAGTATTATATGTTCAACAATATTGATAAGAAATTCAACTTTTAAAAAAACCTTTGCTTTGAATATGCTCAAAGCAAAGGTTTTTATGGTTTGTTTTTCCAAACATCTTGAAAACTATCTTCTTTAGGCATAATATGTGTATGACAAAACTATTAGGCTAAGATAGATTACAAGCTTACTGAAAGGTAGTTACTGCATATGTTTTTTGATCTAGATCCGTCCCTTATTATTATTTTATTTCTTTTTGGTTTTTTAGCTGCATTTATAGATTCAGTGGTCGGTGGAGGCGGATTGATTTCTTTACCTGCATTAATGTTTACTGGTTTAAGCCCCTCTGCAGCTGTAGCAACAAATAAGCTTGCTGGTACAATGGGTTCTTTAACGAGTACCATCACATTTTACCGCTCAGGCAATATCGATTTTAAATCGATTGCTAAAATTTTCCCTTTTGTCTTTTTAGCCGCGATGTTCGGCGCATGGGTTGTACATTTAATGGATCCAAATGTATTAAAACCACTAATGCTCTTCATGCTAGCAGCAGTAGCTGTTTATACGCTAATTAAAAAAGATTGGGGTAGCATTTCTACCTATAAGAAACTAACTACCAAAAAATACATCGGTTTTATCATATTAGTCGCAGCCATTGGATTTTACGATGGTTTTTTAGGTCCTGGTACGGGGTCTTTTCTAATGTTTGCTTTTTTAATGATTGGTTTTGACTTCTTAAAAGCTGCTGGAAATGCTAAATTTTTAAATTTTGCCAGTAATATCGGCGCCTTAATAATGTTCCTTTTTTTAGGTCAGATTAATTTTGCCTATGGACTCACTATGGGTGTTGCCCAAATTATTGGCGCAATTTGTGGGTCAAAATTCGCCATTAGTCGGGGAAGTGGCTACGTTCGCATTTTATTTATTGTTGTGACTGTTATTTTACTAGCCAAGAACGCATATGATTATTTTAACAACTAAGCAAAAAATCGAGACTGCGTTTTTAATCGCACCTCGATTTTTTTTATTTCACATTAAGTTATTTATGAAATTTGTGAATTTGTCTAAGTCTGATAAAGATCCGTTACAAAATTCACTATCTTCACAGATATAGTTCCCTCTCTTTGTATAAGTCCCTAAATCCGCGCCTTTTTTAGATACTAACAGCATGCCAACCTTAGCATGCTGATTACATACCGTACAAATTCCTACCTTAGAAGAATGGCTATAGGTACCGCGCACACCTTTTAAAACACCGTCTTCTCTATATACGATGTATTTTCGATTTGTCCCTGAATCGAACCAACTTAAATAGGAGGTTTCTTGCCAATCGTATGTTTCAAGCTTCGGCAGCTTTAACTTTTTATCTTTCGGAAACAGCTTTTTCAACTCCGTCTCAGTTGGTTTCTTAAACGGTTTGACATACTGTTTAATGTTAGCTAAAAATTGTTCTAGCTGCTCTTTTGATTTGATATCAAAGATAGGCTGCAGCAATAACTGTTGCTCAATATCACTGAAGGTTATCTTAGTATTAATCTCTTCTTGGACAAGAGCTTGAATTGCTTGTATAACCTTCTGATCTTTTGATGTTGTATATGTGTTCAAGACTTTTTTGGCTTGTTTTTTTACAAATTGAAATTGTTCTGGCGTTATAAAATGCATTTTTACCACTCCTTAAGCTTAGGGTACATAAAAGAGTGACAAACAGCAATTGCCAGGTATTTTTATAATTAAACTATACCTAAAAAAGCTGGCTTCATGCCAGCTCACTTTTTCCTATATAAGATTTTCTTTATGGTTTCAATAGATAAATGGTATTGCTCCGCTAACTCCCGAAGCGCAACTCCATCTTGATAATGCCTTTTTATTTGTTCATTTCTCTTTTGCAGTCGTTGTCTTTCACCAGATAAGACGCCCCACTGAATACGTTCTTTTTCAGGCTTAGGAATATAGATTAAATCTCCTTGAACATACTTCTGAATTTCCAATAATAGTTCTTCTGGTAGAATTTCATGTGCATTTACGTAACGCATTTGAACTTACGCTCCTTTACTTTTTTACTTTCAAAGTGAAGGGCAAAGCACACATGAATAAAGTGACTAAACACTTAGGGCGATTAATAACTTAATTACCTCACGCAAAGTATCGCCATATTATTCATAGGCTTTGCATGAGTAGGTCCATTAAGTGGCACATTTACTTGAGCCATCTTATCACTCCTTTAAAAGAGAGTTATTTAATTCTATTATACATTGGCAAACAAAAAAATCGAATGGAAAGTACTATTACTTTTCATTCGATACATGTTAGTTAATGTATTGGGGCAAACAATCCGTTTCATCGATAATATAACAGCTACCCTTTACCTTTTTGCAGTTTCGTTTAATAGCGGCTACTGCATTCGATATCTCTTCGATTTTATCGAACTTCTGCCTTTCATTTGTCAAAACAGCAATTGATAAAAACATTATCGTAAACTTTTCCATATTCCCCGATCTCACTTTTACTTTAAAATTCGGGTCATTTAAATGTTTCTCATCATAAAAGCTTGGAATCGTTTCATCAAATTCCTTAATAATCTCTTCACACATAGTATCTACTTGATACTTCGGAAGAATGGCCATAAAGTCGTCTCCACCAATATGTCCCAGAAAATATCCTCGTTGGGTAATATTTTTCTTTAAAATATCGGTTAAGTGCAGAAGTACCTTATCTCCCTTATTAAACCCATATAGGTCATTATATGTTTTAAAATGATCTAAATCGAAATAGAGGACACTGTATTTTTCTAAATATAATATCTCCGTCAGCTTTTGTTCTATCAAATGATTCCCTGGCAATTTGCTTAAAGGATTAAGGAAGCTTGCAATTTGTACTTGAATGTCAACAAACTCCATTAGCAGTGCTCGTATACTAACTACACCCATAAATCTGTCATCCTTCGTCACGATAACATCATCATACAAATCCTCTTCTTGCCTTTCCATTGCTAGCTTACTGACCTCAGTAATCGGCTGATGGAAATCAACAATAAGTGGACTTGTCTTGGCTAACAATTTACTTTCCCTACCCATATACAAATTATAACCATATAACGTCCCAATTTTTTGATAGAAATGTGTTCTTGTGATTTGAGCAATTGGTTTTTCATGATGTACGACTACAATTCCACGTAAATCAGGATTGTTAGTAAATAATTTGTCTACTTCTTTATTTTTTAAAGTTGGAGAAATAGAGGGTACGATTTTAACTATTCGTCCGATATTCGATACTACTTCACCTGTTTTCGTCATCATTTCCTCACCTATTTGCATCAATTTTACATAAATTATCTAGGCTAAGCTCGGTAATTCTCCCAATTTTATTTCTCTATTTGGTCTACCTAATGCATAGCCTTGGGCGTATTGTATGCCTAGTCGTTTGAGATATTTGATTTCTTCTGCTCTTTCAATGCCTTCTGCAATAATTTTTGTATTAGATTGTACGGCATAATCATGAATTAAAGATACCAACTGTTGGCTAGGTATACTTTCATCAATATTTTGAATGAGCGAACGGTCCAATTTTATAAACTCAGGTTTCAAGAAGATTAATGTTTTTAAGCTATTGTATCCTGAGCCAACATCATCTATGGCTATTCTGTAACCTTGTGAACGATAATGTGATAATACCCGTTCAAACTCTTGAAAATCTGTCACCGCACTTCTTTCAGTTAACTCGAACACTACATTTTCCGGCTGAATTCCGATCTCATTCAATTGCTGTAATGTATCCCCGCAATGATAGTTTTTATCTAGTAAAACATGTGGATGGATATTGATAAATATAGACAACTCTTCTTTTCGAAATGTATCATTTAAATTCGCAAAGTATCTTTTCAACGATAGATTTCGACAAAACATCTCAAACTCAAATACCCTATCGGTTTTACCAACAAACTCATAGAAATTGTCAACACTTGCAAAGAACTGCGATTGACTAGGGCGATTTAATGCTTCAAACCCAAATGTCTCTCCTGTTTGGAGATTAACAATCGGCTGAAAAAAAGTCTGTAAGGACTCATTTTGCATAATTTTCTTTAATTCGTTATATCTCTTAAAGTACAAAAGATCATCTTGTCTTTTATTAAATAAATATTTTAAATAGGAAAATAAATTAAGAGTTTGTTCTCTTGTATATGGTACTGAATTCATAGTAACTCCTTGTTTAATGAAGGGATTATTTCCTATCATATGCCATTGATGTTAATGTACTATTAATTCTTTATTAACCATTTGTAAAGGAGTTCGCGAAGCCCTTAATATCAAAAAGTCCCAAAAGCTTGTTAAACAAACTTTTGAGACACCTCCAACACCATACACTATTTCCAATCCATACCTGTACGTTTGATTTTAAAGTCTACTTGCACTTGAACATCCATTTCTTTATAAATTTCATCCCAATTTTCAGATGTCTTCACTTCTTCTCCCCAGTAACTGGGATATTTCGCTCTTACTCTTGATCCTATTCCAAGCACATACGATTCATTCAAAACAAAAGCCCTAAAGGAGTGTTTACTGATTCCTTTAGGGTTCATTATTATCGATTCTTTTTCAACACATTTATTTGTTTAGTGAGTTCATTAAACCTTGCATCTAGTTGGGTATAATTCGCGTCTTTAACAGTCATAAAACTTAATTTCCCAAGAACCTCCTGCCTTTCCGTTTCCAGCGTCAATAGCAATTCTTCTTGTGTATCTATTTGGGCGGGCTTTTCTTTTAATTGTTTATAAATGCTGCCTTCCTCAATCACCAAACTACTATTTGTTGTTTTTTCAAGGAAATAGCGATCATGAGATACAATAAGTAGTGTCCCATTATAATTTGATAGCGTCTCTTCCAACTGCTCACGAGATGGAAGGTCTAAATGGTTCGTTGGTTCGTCTAAAATCAGTACGTCTTTTTCTTCCAATATATAAACCATTAGCTTACATTTCACTCGTTCCCCCATACTCATATGCTGAATCGGTTCTTTCCAGGCAGCAACTTCAAAGCCTAAGTGCTTCATGAGATTTTGCACTTTCCCTCGTTCTTCAAAAGTATTTCGATAGAATAGTTCTTCAGGTGTCTTTGAAAGTGGCAAGTCAAACACTTCTTGCGTTAAGTATCCAATATTGGCAGATGGAGAGATCCATACGTTACCACCATCTGCTGATAGTTCCCCCATTAGAATTTTTAAAAGAGTCGTTTTTCCACTTCCGTTTGGTCCTACCAATGCAACCTTTTCACCGTGTTGAATAGTAAAGCTCGCATTATTAAATAATGTCCGATTATTTAATGCTTTCTTTAGACCCTTCACTTCTAAAAAACGTTTCCCGCGCTTGTCATTTGCATTTAAAGTAAACTGCACCTCATATTCAGGCTTTACTTGTTCCACTTTTGACTTCTCTAATTCCTTTTCGAGACGTTTTCTTTTGGATTTTATTTGTGCATCAGTCCGTTTTGCTTTTACTCGATGGTATTCTTTAAAACCTTCTTGCTTTGTCGAGGCAGCATGTGCTTTTTGAGACCAAGAGGAAAGCTCATTTAATTGTCCTTCGATTGTTTGAATCATTTGCTGTTGCTTTTCGTACTCCCGTTGTTGAGTGAGCCTTCTTTGTTCTCGAGCTTTCATATAGCTCGTATAATTTCCCTTCTGCTCGATCAATTGCTGATCCTCAAGTGACCAAACCTTTGTGACAACTTTATCCAAAAAATAGCGATCATGAGATACAAGGATAATGGTTCCCTTATATTGTTTTATACGCTCAATCAACAACTCGGTAGAACTTTCATCAAGATGGTTGGTTGGCTCATCCAGCAATAGAAGTTGTGCATTTTTTGAGAAACCTTTTGCAAGTCTTGCCTTTAGTCTCTCCCCGCCACTTAAATTACTATATTCATTTAAAGGCACTTGCCACTTAGCTAACAGGTGAGCTTCTTCCAAATCCACATATTCTACTATAAAATCTTCTGTTTCCTGTTCGACCATCTCTACCGTTACTTGTGGTTGTAGCCAGACTATCTTTCCATGAGACAACGGGAGACTCCCTGCAATCGTTTGTAGCAGGGTAGATTTCCCTGCTCCATTCTTGCCAATAATTCCGATCACATCTCCGCTATGCACTGTCCCGGTCACATTCTTAAAAAGAATGTTATCAATATTTTCGTATGTGACGTTTTGCAATTTTAAAAGCTCTTTCATCTATTCTCGCTTCCCTTCTTGGGGGAGGATTTATCATGTACAGTATTAAAATAAAAAAATCCTCCCAAAAATTCATTGGAAGGATTAGTCTCATTTTTATTAGATAGAAAGGTTTGGACTTTCTATTCCACTTTGGAACAACTCACGATATGTAAAAAAAACTTGATGTAAAATCAGGCTTTTATCCATATCAAATAAACTATTGGTCACAATAGCTGTTGAACGTTTATGGAAAAATGGGCAGACTAATCCTATTTTTAAATTCTTGAATTTATTTTTCAAAAATAAAAATAAGATTATATAATCATCGGCCACCCATCTTCCCTTCTCTTCATTTGTCATGAATTATACCATATCCGCACGTTTCTGAAAAATCGATATTATGCTTTTTTTATTAGGAGCATTTCATTTTCATCAAATTCCCACATTTCACCGTAAGCTACCTCCCAATAGTAACCATTTGGATCTTGGAAATAACCGCTATATCCACCCCAAAAAACTGTTTCTGGTTGTTTAACGATTTTGGCCCCTGCTTTTTCAGCCAGTGAAAATACATCATCTACTTCTTCTTTTGACTTACCATTGTAGGCTAGAGTAATTCCACTGAAGCCTGTTCCTATTTCCGGTGGTTGTTGCTCATTTATATCCTGAGCTAATCTTTCGATTGGAAATAACGATATTTTTGTCCCGTTATTATTAAAGAATATTACATCCGGGCTGGATTCCTCGCCATAAACAACTACTTCAAAACCTAACCCGTCCCTGTAAAATTGAAGGGATTCATGCATATCTTTTACTCCTAAAGTAAGTAAGTTTAAACGATTCATTGTTAGCCTCCAATATTTTCGCTTCCTACAAGCCGTTCTTTATATTTCGGACTTAATTCGCTCCAAACATCAAATTTATTGCCATCTAAATCCTGAAAAACGAAGTTTCTACCAGTATGCCCTCGATCCTCTATTTTTCCTACCTGTATTTGTTTTCTGCTAAATTCTTCGTAAATGTGATGAAGAGTTTCTAATCCATCCACTTCAAAGGTTACCGAAAATCGTTCTTCCCCATTACTATCAAGAAAATTAGCACTTTCATTAGGCAGAGATTGCACTAGAAAGAAACTTTGGTCAGCTAAGTTAAGAATCGCTTTTGTATGATCGATATAAGATAACTCTGCACTTAATTTTTCTTCATACCACTTGGCAGCTGCCTCAACTTCTTTTACAGGCAAGTAGATGGTGCCTACCCTAACTAAGTTTAAGTTCATTTTTTTCTCTCCTTCTCATAAAATAAACCCCCATTTGAAAAAATTTTATCATTTCGAATAGGGGCTTTCGTTTATGTAGTTCTAGTTGCCAAAGCATTTTGTATATGTGCAAGATGGTGATTTATGTGCCAAACACTGAAAGCCAATGTGGATAGAACTGTTTGTATACCCGTATCCGGATGCGTATACTTTTGTTCTAATTGTTCCTTATTTAGCTGTTCCAATAAATAAGCTAACCGTGCATGTAATCCTTCAATTATCTGTACGGACGAAATCATTGGCAGGTTAGAATCCTCTAAATTTGCCCACGCATTTTCTTCAAAGGGCTTAATCGTTGGATTTTCTTCTGTTAATGCCAGTTTAATTCGCGTATACATATTTACTTGTGCATCAGCAATATGGTGAACGAGCTGTTTAATTGTCCATGCTCCTTCTCGATAAGTGAGCTGTTGTTCTTCTTCGTTTAATGATTCTACCATCGCCTTTAACCTCAAAGGGTAGGAAGAAATAGTTTGAATCCATTCTACTATTAATTCGTCCGTCATAATATCAGGTTTTTCAAATTTTCCAATTGGATATCTTACATCCATTTGCTTTCACCTCAAATTGATTGATTGGTTTAAAAGTTTAACTATTTATGATTCAATCCCAAAACTTCCTGTATCTGTTTGAAATGGTGTTCATCATGCTCAACGAAGCCTTGTAAATAGTCTGTTAACGTTAAAGTAGTTTGACCTATTTTAATTTTGTTTTCCCACAACTCATCTGCAATATTGTTAATCGCAATGATCAGGCTTCTTCTAACAGTAATATATTTTGAGATTATTTCTTGTTTCGTCTTAGCTTTAGTCTCTAAAGATGACTGATGATTTAATTCATTTACTTCCGGTCCTTTCGGAAGTGCATGATTATTAAAGAGATAAGGAAGACGATTATCTAAAATAAATTGATCCCATGCCGGAAAATGACCAATAATCTCGCCAATAGTCCATTTCCCCTCTGCAATAGGGGTCTTCCATTGCTCTTCTGTTAAATTATCTAAATTCTTTACCCACTCGACAGAATTCTCATAATGCATTAAGATTTCTTCCTTATTTTGGTGCAAGAATTTCAGCTCCTATACCTTTTCTTATCCCCTTAAGATTCTAGAGAAAATCAAGAAGTCCTTCTTTAATCGACATTTTTCATTTAAAAAATAATGTCATTATAAGAACCGCGAACCAGTACAAAAGAAAAACTCCGTAAACAATTTTTATGGAAAGTTTCGTATTACTGAGAATCGTTTGTTTGCTGTAGTTGACCATCATTCTATGATCAAAACCTAAATACTCTTCCAAATTATCTCCAATTTTCTCTAAATCCTTATAATAAATTGTGATTCTCGATTCTATCGTCCAAAACACATATGTTAATAGCAATCCACAGATGGGCATTATTAACTCCGGGAACAATAGTGCGTCTGTCGTCTCCTTTAGTGCAAGTTGCACCAATCCAAACTGCACTACAAAGTAGACCGGAAATAGGGCAAATCGTAAACTACTATAATGTCTTCTTGATGCTTTTACTTCTTTATATTGTTCTAATGCGATAGCTTTTTTAGGCTCCAATTCACTCATTCTATTAACCACCTCTATTATATGGATAGCTTTATTGTAGCGAAGAAAGATTAGTAAATAAATAACGCAAATCCCTATAATATCCTTTTTACATAGAAAAACCGAAATCATTTAGTGATTTCGGCTTCTGATGATTTGTTCTAGAATGATTTTGCTTTTGGGGATACTCGGGATATCATCAATTTCGTAGCCCAGATCCTGTTCTGGCACTGTAAATTCCATTCGATTCACTAAATAATCAAGACTAACCTTCATTATATCAATGGTTATCTGTTCCCCTGCACAGCGATGGCCTAAATAATAATCTCCTCCACCCTGTGGAATAAAGCTAAATGGACTACCCACCCAATGAGCAAAACGTTCTGGGTTGAACTTTTGCGGGTCTTCCCACTTAACTGGATCATGGTTGGTACCATAAAGGTCCAGCAATGTTAACGTGCCTTCTTTAAACTCATAGCCATTCCACATAAAATCTGATTTTACTTTAGCAGCTACAAACGGAAAGAATGGGTAAAATCTTCTTACCTCTTGCACAAAGAGTTTAGAGTAGTCATGATATGACTGTAATTTCTCTTTTTCTTCGGGGTTTTCGAGCAGTGCCAGAAGAGAGAAGTTAATATAGATTGAAATAGCGACTATCGGTCTTAACATGTTCATGATTTCCACTGTCACCGTTTCCACATCTAATAAGTTACCTTGTGAATCCTTATGAAATGCAAATTGATGGATTACTGTGTTTTGTGGGAATTTTAATTTACCGTCTCGAGTATCTTGAATGAGTTGTTGAATTGTTTTTTCGCCCTGATTTCGGAACGTTCTACCTATCCAATGATTTGGACCAATTGCTGCAGCAGTTTCGAACATGGCAGAGAGCTCTTTGGTCATTTTCTTCACATCATTTGCGTGTATTGGATAGCCTATCCATTTAAACGCTACATTACAAAGCAACTCTTTTACTTCCTCGTAGAAAATGATCGAGTCCGTCTTGCTCCATTTATCGATGGATTGTTCCCACTGCATCTCTGTCAGCTCATATAAATGATTTAAATGCTCTTCTGTCATGACAGACATTAGCATCTCTTTCCGATTTCGATGATCCTCATCATCTAAGGTTTGCACACTGTTTTTTCCAAATAATGTTTGAACGATTCGATTAGGTGCTGCATCTTTTCTTTGAAATTTTTGTGGATCGTAAAAGATTTGTGCTGCTTCTTCTCCAAGCATACAGATAGCTTTTTTACCTAATAGTCTTGTCTCAAAAACATTGGACCGGAGCTTATCACTTCTGTTCAGAATAAAGTGATAGCCCTCCTTTAAAAGTCCGATACTATGATCGATTCCTTCTTCTTTTGGCATTTGATTTTCCATTTTTTTCACCTCATTTTCCGTTCACTCTTTATAGTCTTTCTAAACCTTTTCCATTTATACTTACCCTTCCTGCAGCAAAAAACACCAAAATGCTTTCATCTAAAAACATTTTGGTGTAAAAGTAATTAATATATAATAGGGTATACTTGATTTGTAGTTTCATTATCAAGCAAGTCGGCTAATTGTCCTTCAAATTCTAATTGAAGGTTCTTCATATTTTGCAAATCATTCGGAGATACGAGGGAAATTGGCTTTTGCAATTGACTAATACCACCTTTATTTAGCACTTGTGCAACAAATTCCGAACAAAAGAAAGCATGTTCTCTTTGATACGGTTTATTTATTATAAAGGTGATTAATCCCAAAAGATTATAACGATAGAGATGCTTTTCCATCTCAATTTTATGAATAAATGCTTTCATTTTATCAATTTGCTGTTCTGTAGCATCAAAACTATAAATGGCACACCTCGCATTTTTAAATAAGCCCTGTCTCACATCCTCATTTACAAATCCACCTATAAAAGGATTTCGAGGTCTTTTACGTCCGAAACTATAGACTTCGTTAAAATGTTGGTCAAATACAATCGATGCATGGTTATAAGGCTTTCTTGTATATAGCTTGATCATCCTTGTAAACATTGTACCTGTATCAGTCAGTAATAAATATACCTTCTCCCTTTCCATCCTATTACCCCTTCGTTTAAATCTTACTTCTTATAATAGAATATTGACTTTCACCTGTTAACCGACTGAGGAAATATTTACGTATCCGACCTAAGACGTAGTTTCGCTATTTTTTATCGATTCAGGAGATTAAGTGCTTGATAAAATAACATGTATAAGTATGAAGAAATAGCATAATTGTTTTTATGTAAAGTAGAGTAAAAATAGAACTTAGTCTCCAGAAAATCTCTTTAGCTGATAATACCTAACTCAAAAAATAAAACCCGGAAGAAAAATCTCCGGGCTTAGAAAGCACTAACTATCCTTAAACTAACGTAATTTCTTCTGTTCGTTCTCACGCTCAATATGTTCTCGCATTTTCTTTAATCGTTTAATCTCATGCTTTTTAATTGGAATCATTTCTTTGCTAAGCATTTTCCATAATGTAATCCCTAGTAATAATACTATAAAGATAAATGGCAGTGCAGCAATCAAGGATGCTGTTTGTAAGGCATCTAATCCACCTGCATATAATAATACACCTGATATTGCCGCCATTAAGATTCCCCATGTTAATTTCGTAACAACTGCCGGGTTAATAGCACCATTGGATGTCATGCTAGCCATAATGAATGTTGCGGAATCAGCCGATGTAATTAAGAAAGTAAAAATAAGAATAATCCCTATAACGGAGGCAATCATAGATAGCGGTAAATTATTTAAAGTTTGAAAAAGTGCCACTGTTACATCTTCATTTACTAATGTAGCTATATTGGTATTCTGATGTAAATCATACCAAAGTGCTGTACCTCCAAAAGTTGCAATCCAAAAACAGGATATTACTGGTGGTACGATTAATACACCAAAAATGAATTCGCGTATCGTTCTACCTCTTGACACCCTTGCAATAAATGCACCAACGAACGGTGACCAAGAAATGGCCCATGCCCAATAAAAGACAGTCCAATCCTTCACCCATGTGTCTTCTTTATAGGGCTGTAAACGCAAACTATATTCAACAAAATGAGAAATATAATCTCCCACAGCTAAAGTAAAAGTTTCCAAAATAAATACTGTTGGACCCATGATAAATACAAAGGCGAGTAAAAGAATCGCTAACCCCATATTGACGTTACTTAATATCTTGATTCCCTTTTGTAAACCGGTCGTAGATGATAGCATATAACCAATGAACATAATGGCAATAATAGAAAGCTGTATTAAAAAATTAATAGGCAAACCAAAAACTGCATTCAACCCGCCGTTTGTCTGTAGAACCCCAAGCCCAATAGAGGTTGCAACCCCCATGACAGTTGCAATAACTGCAAAAATGTCAATAAGATTTTTGATTCCTTTGTTAGTTCCTGTAATGGGCTCTAATGACGTCGAGATAAGTAAATCCTTCTTTTTATTAAATTGCATATAGCACATAACCAGACCCATCAGTGCATAAACAGACCATTGACTGATCCCCCAATGGAAGAAGGAGTAACCCATGGCAAGTCTAGCAGCCTCTGTTGTTAAAGGTTCTACATCATCGGTTGGGGTAGTGAAAAAATGACTCATTGGCTCAGCTACACCCCAGAACACTAATCCTACTCCAAGACCAGCTGAAAACAGCATCGAAATCCAAGTAATATATGAGAAATCGGGTTTAGCTTCATTTCCACCAAGTCGAATCGAACCAAACTTACTTATAGCCAAGAATATTAAGAAGAGAATAATGACAAAAACTGAAAGTAAATAAAACCATGAGAAATTACGCGTTGTCATATCAAATATATTACTAGCTACTTCACCAAACCGTACCGGAAACAATGCACCTAAAACGACTAAAAATAGTATGATCAATGCCGCGATTGTAAAAACCGGATTTTTTATAACTTCTTTCACAAAAACACTCCTCATTAACGTGTAACTTGACTTATATTCCCCTATTCTTTCCGAAGTAAACATCAAAAAAATGCGGAGCTCTACTCAATTTGGTTAAAAATAAAAACCCGGAAAAAAATCCGGGTTTCTTTTTTCACTGAAATCACTATATCATGACCTAATAATGTCTAGCCTTAGCATCCGTCCTCAAAATTTGGTTATGGAGTGAAATCTCCGTTTTACCATTCACTTGAGATTTTTGAATCTTCGGCTTAGCCCAGTTGCGGTGATTCTTTGAAGAATGAGGATCTAATATACCCTTCTTATCCATCCGTCACACCCCTATAGTCGTATAGTAGATTTCTTAATGTGAAATCAATTTTAGTATGAAGCAGTCACAGTAAATCATGCATTTTTTCTTTTTTATATTTACTGTTTAATCAGGGTTTTATTATAAAATAATTTAATTCTTGGCTCATTCCTATATAGAAAATCCTTTTTTCGGGAACACTTTTTTCCCCCTTCCATATTTTATAAAGGAAAGGGGCGATAAATATGGTTTCGATAGAACCACTCGAAATAAACGGACACATGTTTACTGCTGTTACTGTACGGTTACCAAAAACAACACTATTAACTGTTTCAAACGAAAACGGCTATATTATGTGTGGGGCATTAGATGTTGGATTGTTAAATAGTAAATTAGCCGATCGTAAAATCATAGCTGGTCGTGCTGTAGGTGTGAAAACAATTGAAGAATTATTAAAAGCTCCACTAGAGTCCGTTACTCACGAGGCAGAAAAATTAGGAGTTGTAAAAGGAACAATTGGTGAAGACGCTTTAATGATGATGATTTAATAGGAAAAAGCCCGAGAAAATTACTTTTCTCGGGTCTCTTTCATTTTGTAAAGTCCCACCGATTTCTATAATCCATCCTATATAGAATGACATTTCGATTGGAAATAAAAATGCTCCAACAATAATGCTAAATCGCGCAATTAGGTCTCCTCATGTATAACCTAAATTAGCAAAAACAATACGATTTCATCATCGGAAAATTTGGTATATCTAAAGGCGAACCCTTCTGGGTATAGCCACAGTCTAAGCGGTTAAAATAAACTAAACAAAAATTTGGCTAACCAGGAGTGAAACTATGCTAAACATTTCTAAAGTAATAATTAGTTTCATGCTTTTTTTTAGTTTAGGCAGTACTAGTACCGTTCTAATTCGCGCTCAAGATCATGGCGTCTCCTCAGGTGAAACCAAACAGTCAAATGTAGATATAACAATCACTGGTGAAGCAGATGAACAGCTTCTGGATCAACTTACTAATAATTTAAAGGCTGAGAGTGAAGAAGAAATCGATCCAGATGAATCCATTAGAGGATCAGCTCAATATATCGATATGGATCAATTTAAAAAAAGGTATCTTAATATACCTTATACTGATACTCAAAATGACAGACAACAATTAGACATAGTTTACCCACCAATAGGCAATCCACCCTATAAAGTAATTGTGGCACTTCACGGGGGTGGATGGTCAAACGGCGACCGCAAATCTGCATCCATAAAAACAATCCAAATGGCAGCACAACAAGGCTATGTCGTCATAAATGCAGGGTACCGATTAACTGACGAAGCAAAATGGCCAGCTCAGCTCCATGATGTAAAGGCAGCCATCCGCTTTATACGCGCGAATGCGAAAGAGTATCGATTAGACACGCGCAATATCGTTGTATGGGGAAATTCCGCTGGGGGACATTTGGCTAGTATGCTGGGTGCAACAAATGGAATGGTTGAGATGGAAGACCTTTCGATGGGGAACTCTAAAGCTTCCTCCGAAGTGCAAGGGGTAGTCTCCTGGTATGGGATTTCAGACATTTCAACACTACCAGACACTAGTATAAATATTGCAAATAAGCTTTTAGGTTTCAATGTTCGAGAAAAAGCAGAGGAGGCTGGTGTTGCTAGTCCAAACCAGTATGTAACGAAAGAGTACCCTCCGATTTTCATGATTCATGGCACAAACGATCGAATCGTTCCCTTTAAGCAAGCTGTAGAATTTGCAAAGAAAATTAATCAAGTAACAGGAAAAAAACAAGCATCAATAAAGCTTCATATTAATGCGACACATGGTGATAATGCGATTAAAAATGTAACAAATGTGGATGAAACATTAAACTTTATAGATAAAATCATGTACACAGAACGAAAAAACCCCTATCGAACTAAGAAATATAACGAAATAAAGACAACCTCCGAGAAATCATCTTAAACCTTAAGGAGACGTCTTATCAAAAAACGTCTCCTTTCGATTCAATAAGCTAATGACCTATTGCATCACTAAACTTCCCTGTGATTTTTTCAATTTCTACTTCAAATAATTCCGTTTTCGGTAAAGCAGGATATCCGTCCTTTTCGAATGTCCAGTTAGGATCTCCATACTTTTTCCACAGTCTGTCATAAAACCATTCTTTTTTTGCGTCCTGATTAATATGCTTAATTGTTCCAAACAAGACAACACTCATGTAACCTAAAGCCGATTGGCAAGCATACTTTCTTCCCGGAACAATATCCCCCATCTCACATACCTCAATGCTTACTTTCTGATTCACCTTTACATTTTCCCAAAAATGACTTTCTCTTAAATTTCCTATATGCAAGTAAAGTTTGGTTCCCCCTTCGTAAACATAAACAAAAGGGATCACATACGGATAACCATCTTCACCTATTGTTGCCACATGCGCTACTTGTGCCTGCTTTAAAAATTCGTAAGCCTCCTCAACTGTTACCTCTCTCTTTTTATTATGAATTGTTCCCCTCATTCTCTATTTCCCCCTTCGCAAAAACTGTACATTTCGCTCTTTAAATATATATTCTAAATACTTCTTTAAACTCCTCTTTTTTTGCTTCTATTCTAAAAACACATTACCCAACATTTATAATTAAACGATAATGTGTTAAAATCAAATCGATAAAGCGAAACCACATTAGGGGGAGAATATTCAATGGGTAATTCTGTTTTAAAACCAAATGCTAAAATTAGTCCAGAACGCGAAAGTGAAGCATTGGCTATTCGTAATAACTTAATTATTGAATTATTAGTTAGTGTATTAGACGAAAAATTAGTTATCGAACGCCATATTTTACGCGAGCGTTTAGCAAACCTTATTGAACTTGCTAAATATGACGAAGAGCTAACAGAAACTCTTCACGGTGTAATTAATAAATTATAATTCACATATATAAAAGAGTCGCTTCCTTATAAGGAGCGACTCTTTTATAGTTTACGGATATTTTAATAGAAGATTTCTATAATTTAACAAATATTCAATACAGGACAAGCATAAACTTTGTTATCAAAGCGAAAGGATGGTGTATGTGACATCAGCGTTACTTTATATGGTGTTGATACGACTACTATCTGGAAGTCTAGAAGTCACAGTAGCTGGCCTAATGTATAAAACTCATGATTTAGAAAAAGCTTTAGCACTAAACTCCATGCTAGCTTTAGTTGGTCCCTGTGTACTGATAATTACAACAGGACTCGGCGTTGCTGGATTGGGTGATAAAATTTCTTTCCAAAAGATGATTTGCATATTTAGTGGTGTTTTATTAATTTTGTTAAGCCTAAAGATGAAATGATTCATTTCCCTTAGCTTAGCTATTTAAACCAACCTTTCTTTTTGAACCAAAGTAACATAGCCGCACCGATTAACACCATTGAAAGTAACGAAAATACATACCCATATTTCCATGATAGCTCTGGCATATTCTCAAAATTCATCCCATAGATACCAGCAATAAAGGTTAGTGGTGCAAAGATGGATGTGATAATGGTTAGAAGTTTCATGACATTATTTGTTTGATGGGAGTTTAATGATAAGTAACTATCCCTGATATCTGCTGTGACTTCCCGATTTGTCATGACCATTTCAGAAAGCTTTAGAAGATGATCATAAATATCAGAAAAATATTCTCTTCTTTCTCCAATTCGATTCACATTTAAGTGATGAGAATTCAACATGCGGTAGAGCAAATCACGCATCGGATTTACGGAATGCAAGAGATTTAATAGCATATTTCTCGTTTCAAACAGTTCATTCATGAGATGATTCATCGATTTCCTGTTTGTATTCTCAATCATCTTTTCTAACTCATCTTCAATTTTATAGATTAATGGAAAGTAATTATCAACGATTTTATCTAATATTTCATAAAAGATATAATATGGATCCCAGCCGGATATAGACTCTTGAGCTAAAAATCGACTCCATACTTTAGAAACTTCTTCTGAAGGAACTTTATGAAAGGTAACAATACAACTTTCACCAACAAAAAAATCCAGTTCATCTTTAATAATGTGTTCATTTTCTTCTCTAAGAATGTGCGTTACATAAAATGTGTAGCTTTTATAATAATCTAATTTAGGACGCTGAAACTCATGCACACAATCTTCAATTGCTAGTGGATGGAAGTGAAATGTATCTGAGAGGTGTTTGATTTCTTCTTCACTTGGTTCACTAAAATCCACCCAAAACCATCTATAGTCCGATAAAACAGCATGATTGATTGAGATGTTTTTTTCTAAATGATTGTCATTTGTTATTCCTATAAAATTTATCATCGGTTTTAACCCTTCCATATTTAAAACATTAGATAGTATAAGGATATTCCCATTTACTCGAGTAAATAAACCTTACGAATTGGGCATGTTTCTTTTAATACGATTTAGAAGCAAACTTCAGTAAGTAATAGTATGAGCTAAAGAACAATCGTTAATCTTCTTTGGATTAGAAAACTTTTCATAGGCATGGAATAAGATTTATCATCCTTTTTAAAAAAATGCCTAATCTCCTGAATACATTGGAGACTAGGCATTTTAATATTATATTGTTGCGATTAATTTCTTCTGCTGACGTTTTACCGGATCTAATCGTCGCTCAATAATCCCCAGTAAAATGTCTGATATGATGGCCATTAAGGCTGTTGGTAGGGCACCTGCTAATATTATTGCTGTTCCATCCGTTGCGTTAGTACCACGAATAATAATATCTCCTAAACCACCTGCACCAATAAATGCACCAATGGCAGTAATTCCAATTGCTACTACAAGGGCAATTCGAATCCCGGTAATAATCACTGAGAGCGATAAAGGCAGCTCAACCATATATAACACTTGCACCTTTGTCATTCCCATACCTCTACCCGCATCTGTGACACTTTTGTTGATCGTCGTAATACCCACATACGTGTTTTTGATAATAGGCAGCAATGAGTAAAAGAATACCGTTACAATAACTGTTGTTTTCCCTAATCCCAATACAAGCATTAAAATGGCCATTAGGGCTAGGGCTGGAATCGTTTGTATAATATTCGCTAAGGTGATGACTACACTAGAGAGTTTTCCGTATTTGGAAATGAGAATACCCAGTGGAATACCAATGATTGCAGCTAGCAATACACCATAAATCGAAATTAAAAAGTGATCTAAAAACTGACTAAATACGTAAAAGCCATTTTCCTGCATATAAAAGAAAAATTGCTCCGTTGTAGACATTTGTGTCATATCTTTCATTACTCATCACCTCCTGAAAAGTAATCATGTTCTTTCAAGAAGTTTTCTGCTACAACAGCAGGTTCGATTAAATTATTGTCAGCCAAGAAGTTTAACTCCTGCATCGTTTCGGTAGGAATTTTCCCAACAAGTCGTTCTACTGCATTTTTGACTTCCGGTTTTTGCTCCAGTAACTCAGTATCAGCAAATGGACTCGCATCATATGGAGGGAAGAAATTTAAATCATCCTCTAAAACAACTAAATCATAGGATGCAATACGGCCGTCTGTTGTATAGCCCAAAACTACATCCAGTTCTCCGGACTCAACTGCATCATAGACTAAACCGATTTGCATAGGATAGGTACGAGAAAAATCAAATCCATATGTTTCAACAAATGCTTTATAGCCATCCCCTTCTCGGTTCATCCAAGATGTATCCACACCCGCTTCAAGCTCACCTGCTACAGAGGCTAAATCACTTAATGATTGTAAATTATATTTTTCGGCAGTTTCTTTCTTTACCATAAAGGCGTAGGTATTTTCAAACCCATATGAATCAAAAAAGGTTTGATCAAATTTTTCCGCAAATTCCTTTTGTACAAAAGCTAATGCCTCATCTGCATCTTTTATCGGTTCTGCCTGTAATGCCCCGGTTAAATCTGTACCTGTATATCGAACAGCTGACATATTGGCATCACCATTTACCATCGCTTGATGGACGACTGTACTGGAACCAAGATTATTAATGACTTCGGCCTCTTCCTCTGTATAATGCTCAATCATGTATTTCATCATATAAGCTAATATTTGCCCCTCTGTCGTTACAACTGAGGCGATTTTAATCGAGTCATTCTTCTTATTTCCAGATAGCGAACATCCACTAATGACTAGAGTTAAAATAATGACACTCATTAGAAGGAGTCTTTTTCTCATGAAGCACGACTCCCTTCAACTTTCAAGCCTTTTGGAGTTACCAGTTTTTCTAGCTTTGATAATAGGAAGTCAGCCAGCAAAGCTAAAAGGGTAACAATCACTGCTCCACCTACAATGAGTTCTGCTTGATATAAATTTAAACCGTTAAAGATAAAATCACCCAGACCACCTGCACCAATATAGGAAGCTAGCGTTGCCCAAGAGATAACATATACTGCGGATAATCGGATTCCGGACATAATCACAGGTATTGCTAACGGCAGCTCTACTAACAATACCGATTGCATCGTCGTCATCCCCATTGCAATCCCTGCACCTTTGGTATTGGCATTCACTGAGTGCATGCCAATAAACGTATTATTTAAAATTGGCAATAATGAATAAATACATAATGCAACAACTGCTGGTACCTTTCCTACCCCAAATAATGGAATCATTATAGCTAGTAAGGCTAGGGATGGTACTGTTTGTAATACACTGGTAATACTTAATACGATCTTTGATATATATTTTGATTTTGATAATAGGATTCCTATCGGAACGGCAATAATCACACCTAAAGCTAAAGCGATTATAGAGATATAGAAATGCTCCCAAGTTTTTAAAAGAATATCCGAGCTGTTTTCAGTGAAAAAGGACATCATCCACTAATCAACTCCTTCAAACTTTCAGAACCTGCATGCACTTTTTCGGAAGCTGTTGGCTCTTCTTCTCCCCAAATTGTGTCATAAACGATATCAACAATATTTGCACGAGTAACTAAGCCTACTAAGCGGTGCTCCTCATCGACAACAGGGATATTTTTTAAGTTACGCTTTAAAATTCTGCGAACAGAATCTTGTAATTTAGACCCAGTTTTTACGTAGAAGACATCTTTTTCATAGCATTCTGAAACACTTTTCTTCGTCTTACGCGCACCAGTAAAGCTTTCTACATCTAAATATCCTTGCAGTCGATTGTCGCCATCAGTTACAAATAGCGTATCGACTCGTTTTTCCACCATTAAACGGATGGCTTCATCAAGACTCTTTTCAATTGTTATGGAGATAGGTTTAATCATTACTTCATCAACGGTTTTAATATTTGGTTTTTGTTGAATGAGGCGATGTGAACCGATAAATTCTTTTACAAAATCATTAGCCGGGGCTGCTAATATATTATCGGGGGTATCAAACTGAATTAATTTCCCTTCATGCATAATTGCGATTCTATCTGCCAGTTTAATAGCTTCATCCATATCATGGGTAACGAAAATAATTGTCTTTTTCAGTCGCTGTTGAATATCTTTAATCAAATCTTGAAGTGTATCCCGGGTAATAGGGTCAAGAGCACCAAATGGTTCATCCATTAATATAATGTCTTGGTTTGCAGCAAGTGCTCGTAAAACACCAATACGTTGTTGTTGCCCCCCTGAAAGTTGAGCTGGGTAATAATCTAAGTAGGATTGCGGTAAATTGACAAGTTCGATTAAACGGCGAGCCGTTTCGTCCTTCTTCTCTTTCGACCATTTTAAAAGTTGTGGAACTAACGTGATATTATCTCGTATCGTCATATGTGGCATTAAACCAATCTGCTGAATGACATAACCAATACTTCTTCTTAAAGTAACAGCATTCATCTTTGTTAGGTCTTTTCCATTCAAGGTCATCTTTCCACTTGTTGGTTCGACCATTCGGTTAATCATCCTTAGTGCGGTTGTTTTACCACTTCCACTTGTACCTATAAAAGCAATAAACTCTCCTTCTTGAATATCAAGATTGAGCTTATCTACAGCGACTTTGCCGCCTCGATAGATTTTCGTTAAATTCTCTATTTTCAACATTCTATTAATCTCCCTTCCTCCCCATTAATGTTACAGGGTTTTCACAATAAATCAAACAAACTAATTAATTACAATACATAAATGTTACAATATAGTGAACTTTTTAGGTATTTTTTGTGACGAACTATCCGTCGATTAGTCCATAATAATACCTTCTCAATCTACTAATCTAAAGCCATTTAGAACCTTTCTTAAAAAATTTAATACAAGTCAGATAAAAGAAAGTTATTTGAGTATTAAATTTTTTAAGGGTTGACAGAATAATAATTTATATTTTGAAATCGGAATACACCTATAAACTCAAAACAATTAGGGGTTTTGCTATTAGCAAGGCTGCTTGTCATGGACAAATTCTCTTGGCATCCACATTATTTTGTCCGCGAGACCGCTTATGACCTTGCTGCAACATTGAATGTTATTAGCAAAAGAATTTCAAGTGCTAACTAACTCACTTGTATCTCATTACCCAAATGCACTATTTTTCAAACAAAATTTTTCATAATTTGCTATAACCCTTGATTGCATTCAATTTACTAAGCTTTAAACACAGAGCATTTTAGAATTTTTTGCGAGGGTGTTTTGAATAGCCGTTCGTGCTCTCTTGATCCGCCATTTTCAATAAAAGAAAGCACAATTCGGTATCCGATACAATAGCCAATCCACTTAGGCAGACCTTCAACTTCATTGCCATACAAAAACGGAAAATGGTTATCCACACCCTTTATGTGTAATGCTCGCGCAAAGTTCTTTGTCCATACTTTCAAGCACTCTTCCTGTGAATATTTTTTTGTCCATGGGGATAACCATCGTTCGCCATATAACTCTTCAACAGCAAATTCCGCTAATCCTTCGATTATCAACGTTTCCAGCAACTCGATTTCGTGTTGAGATTTATCTAAGCTAGTGAGTCTACAGATATGATGATACTCATGCGCCAGCAAAGCTTTTAATTCCTCTGTTTCTAAATCATCCGTAACAAATAAAAATAGCACGTTATTATATGAAACACCGTTTTTCTTCACTTCTGTACCGTCGACAACAGGCCGAAATTTTGTCAGTGGATAAATAAAAATAGGCACATCTGGTCCATTCCATAAATTTTTAAGATAATCAAACTCCTCCTGTACGGTTTTCCATACTTTTTTATGTTCGAGCCTCAGCAAATTCTTACTAATTGCAGCACTCTCATGTGGCCCAAATAACCCTCTTGATATCAGTTCTTCCTGAATTTCTTTTGTTGAAGCTTGTGGAAAAAACTCTTTCAAAGGATTACAAATCATCTCCCTATGAATATCTACTAGACTTTCTCCGGTATGTTCAGATTTTTCGATTAATTTATAAATTATCGGAAGTGTATGAACGACTGACATCTATCTCTCTCCATTTCAAACTATTATTTCTATAATTTATTGTTCTCAAGGAATATGTTTTAGACATCTCACACGTGTCAAAATAATTTAGCTTCATATATTGATTATTAGTCTAGTAAAAAGGGGGGGAATAGAATGCAACCAAGAGAAGCATACGATCTATGTTGTCGTCACATGGGCAAAAGAGTGTGCATCACTGAAAAATGTGGCCGTAAACATTATGGTACAATTACTAGAGTTGATAGGGACATGGTTTGGATTATGCCAAATCGTGGTTTTGGCGGATTTGGTCTTGGCTTTTGGGGCTTTGGTGGAGGCGGATTAGGCATTGGAATCGCAATTGGTGCCATTGCTGGAATTGCTTTAGCAGGAGCTTTTCGTTGGTAATATTATGAACAAAAGTGCAAGTGCCTTGCTTAATCCTTCTTTGACGTAAACATAACCCTCGTGTGGCAACATTGACATGACTTACCTCGAGTAAGGGCCAAGTTGCTTATGGAAACTGTCGAATGTGCTTACATCTGCCGCTTTGCTTTCGTTACAGATAAATTGCACATGTGGATAAAGGCTGTGCACTGAAGCTGGATATAAAATTGGTTATTCGTAAAACTATCCTTAAAATTATAAAAAATCTATTTTGGACACTCGATCCAAAATAGATTTTTTTAATAAAACTACTTGTTTAAAGTATCGTTTTCAACAGCATACTTCAACTTTGATAATTTGTTATACCAGAATTTCTCATAGTAAGCTAGCCAATCCTTTAATTCCTTTAAGGGTTCAGGTTGGAGGAAGTATATTTTTTCTCTGCCACGCTTTTCACCATGTACTAATCCGGCTTCTGTTAAAACAGTGAGATGCTTCACAACTGCTGTTCGACTGACATCAAAGTGGGAAGAGAGTTCTGCTATTGATTGATTTTTTTCTGAAAGCAATTGAAGAACTTCTCTCCTAGTTGGATCAGCTATCGCCTGAAAAACATCGACTTTTTGTAGCTCAGCACTCATTAAGCTTCTACCAATTGTTTTAATTTCTGAACAATACCTGCCCACCCTTGATTCATCGTATCGCGAATTGCAGATTGTGGACGTTGTGCTTTTGGAACAATCGCACCTTCTTCTTTCCAGCCACCATGAATCACAGTAAACTCTGTTTCACTTCCCATATCTCTAAGGAGGAATGTTAACTCCCAACCATCTGTATCCCATTGAATCGAAATTTTAGTTGGCTCTTCAACTTCAAGTACTTTACATGGTGATGGACCAAATGGGGATTGGATTGTGAATTCGTGCCCTACTTGCAATTTAAAATCACTCGGCATAAACCACTCCGCAATTCCTTCAGCTGTTGAGACATAATCCCAAACCTTTTGAATTGGTGCATCAATTGATACAGTTTGAATAATATCTGGTAATTTTTTTTGTTCATTTGACATAAGATGAATGCTCCTTTTAACGAAAAATATAACCTATAGGTGTTATTTTATGATTATATACAACCAAAAGGTGTTATGTCAAACTTGGCTTATACTTAAAAAATAAAAGTAAATATGGCAAACAGTAATGGCATAATCGTTAATACAAAGCCAATCTTCGTTAATTTCTTAATAAATAAGAACACAACACCGATGATCCAAAGTACAACAAAAAAGGCATCATCATATACAACTCGTTCAAAGCCATCTTCCAATATTGGTATGGAAATGAAAAAAGCAAAAATGGCTGTCCAGATAATATGTATGATTCTATAGATTTTAAACATAAAAACCTCCCTTTCCTACTTAATTATTAACGTGCTCATACATCGAAAGGATTCTTCATTCAGTAATCTAGACAAATAGTCTAACCTTTATAAGCGTTATTACATATAATATGGCATTAAAGGGGTGAAAATTTTGTATTCGGCAAACGATTCTAAAGAATTAAAGCGACCTAATATTCTGTTTTTACTCGTCGATGAGCAACGTTACCCGCCCTGTTATGAAACTGAAACTTTATATGAGTGGAGAAAGGAAAATTTAATTACACAAGAGATTTTACGTGAGAAAGGACTTACCTTTTTAAATCATTATATCGGAAGTACTGCCTGTTCACCGAGTAGAACAACGCTTTTTACCGGTCAATACCCATCTCTCCATGGCGTTACACAAACAACTGGGGCAGCCAAAGGGGCGTTTGATCCAAACGTTTACTGGCTTGGGTCAAATACCGTTCCAACTATAGGAAATTATTTTCGTACAGCAGGCTACCAAACATTTTGGAAAGGAAAATGGCACCTTTCAGATGAAGATATTTTAGTTCCTGGTACACACAATGCATTACCGAGTTATCATACAACCACTGGTATTCCTGATTCTACAAAAGAAAAGCTCTATGAAAATGCAAATCGATTAAATGCATACGGCTTTGATGGTTGGATTGGACCAGAACCTCATGGAGCGGACCCTCGAAATTCTGGATCCTCAGCGAAAGTCGGGTTATGTGGACGCGACGCAATTTATTCAGCGGAGGTTGTGGAATTAATTCAATCATTAGAACAGAACCCAAGTTCAAATCAGCCTTGGCTCATTGTATCTTCTTTGGTAAATCCGCATGATATCACTCTTTTCGGATCACTTTCTAGACTAAGCCCAAACTTTAATTTTGAAATAGATCCTTCAGTGCCAAATATCCCACACTCACCTACGTCAAAGGAAGATTTACTTACAAAACCAAAGGCACAATTGAGTTATCGGGATACTTATCAATTAGCCTTTCAAGCAACAGTCGATTCTGAGTTTTATAGACAGCTATACTACTCACTTCATAAGAAAGTAGACGAAGAACTATATAAAATTTACACTGCCTTGGCAAATTCTATTTTCTATGAAGATACTATTATCATTTTCACATCTGATCACGGAAGTTTACTGGGGGCACACGGTGGACTTTTCCAAAAGTGGCATAATGCTTACGACGAAGCTCTTCATGTACCATGTATTATTCATAGCCCAAAATTGTTTGCAGAACCGAAAGAGTTGAAACTACTAACAAGTCATGTGGATATCGCCCCAACATTATTAGGTCTAGCTGGTATAGATATAGATGTGGTACAGAAAGAATTGCTTAAAACCCATTCAGAGGTACACCCTTTTGTTGGACGAAATCTTGCTCCTTTCATCAAAGGGGAGGAAACTATAACAAAAGCTAACGAAGCCCTTTACTTTATGACAGATGATGAAGTAACAAAAGGATTAAACCAAACATCACTGCAAGGCGAACCTTATTCATCTGTTCGTCAGCCCAATCATTTAGAGACCATCATTATTAAATTACCTACTGGCAAGGGGGACTCGGAGGAAATATGGAAGTATACGCGTTATTTTGATAACCCACAATTTTGGAGTACTCCTCACTCTGAGGATCTTGAAACAACGAAAATCTTCACCACAAAACTTTCAGATACAAAAGAAGCTAACATGGTGCTTAAGACAACAAAAACTGAACCTGTGGATGAGGAGTTTGAATTATACAATTTAACAAGGGATCCTTTAGAGAGGATTAACTTGGTTCATCCTTTGCACGAAACTCCCGAAACAAAGTTAGTTCAGCTTCTTTTATCACAAGTATTAAAGCAGCAAAGGAAACAGAAAAGGATTTATCCTACTAATTAATAAAAACTAGAAGGAAACATTTACGTGTATATTTTGCTAATTAAAATTCTAATATCGTATGTATTATGCGAGCGAACTAAGGGGCCAACACGACGTTGGACATGGGAGCGATGTCACATGGACGTGACGTTTTCGCTCCCCACACAAGCCGCAGAGCCAACTTGTTGTCTCTACGACTCGTCTTTGTGCTTATGTAAATGTCCGCTCACACTAGTTGCATCTTCTAAACTTTCCGCAGTAATTGTGCAGCTTACGTGGTAGGCTGCGGCTTCTAAAATGAACAACTTTCTGTAGTTAGACTAAAGGTATTCGATTAATAATTTCGGAGATAAAATACGTTTTACTCATTATTACTGAGCAATAAAAAGTGTCACTCCTTCTTTTTCTTAAGGCGTGACACTTTTTATCATTTGATGGCATTACGGATGTGAGCTAGATGGTGATTCCCGTGCCATGCATAAAGTCCAATGTTTTTCTCAAGCGTAATGTCACCAGCGTCTGGATGAGTGAAGGTTCTTTTTAGTTGTACGACTGTAAGTTTTTCTAATATGTATACCCATCGTTCATGTAACGACTGTATTAACGCCAAGGATACTTCAATAGGAAGATTTGAATCAGGGAGTTCGGCCCATTTTTCCTCTGCATAGGGTTTTATGGTTGGGTTGTTTTCGGTTAAAGCAAGTTTGAAGCGTATATAGGAATTCAGATGACTATCCGCTATATGGTGGACAAGCTGCCGAATGTTCCAGCCACCTTCCCGATAAGTATTTTTAAGTAATTCTTCATCTAACTCATTAACAACTTCATTTAATCGCGCTGGAAATGTTTTAATTTCATGAATCCATAGCTGAACTTCTTCCGAAGAAATGCTTTCACCACATGAGAACTGACCAATCGGATACCTTTCATTCATGTTGAATCCCCCATCCATCTTTTTATACTACTTTATTCATAGATAAAGCTTTTTTATAAAATACGAGACTTAGTAATACGATCACTGCCATAACAAAATATATTTCTCCTGCATAATGAGTGAGAAGCCATCCACCGAAAATCGGACCGATAAATCCGCCAATATTTTTTAGTTGGGATGCACCTAAATAAGTGGCTTTTTGTGTATCTGGTGCAATCTCCTCAATCATGGCATTCATCATAGGAAATGCAAAAATCTCACCAATCGAAAAGACAATCATCGCTACAATAAATAATGTCCAACTCGATGCTATGTTAAATAATATGAAGCCAGAAGCGAAGAAACACATCCCTAAACTCAAGCTTTTGAGAGATGAAATTTTTTCCGAATACACGCTGATTGGTAACTGGAACAATAAAACGATTGCAGCATTGATCACAAGTAAGGCTGAATATAATTGTACGCCATCTTCCACTGAAAGATTTACCAGCTGAGGCAATGTGGAATCGTATTGTGAGTAACCTAGACTAATAAGCACGCCGCCAGCCAGTAAAAGAAGTAGCTTTGTATCTGTTCCTACCACTCTTAGCATCTGGGAAAGTGTCTGTCTTTCGGCCGCTAATTGCTGACGCATTTCAAAGTGGTTTAATAAAGCAATAAGGACAAAACCATAAACAGCATACATCACGCCGGTAATAATAAATGGCATAACCGCACTCGATAAACTAGAAATCCATACACCTAAAACAGGCCCAATCACACCAGCAATGTTGATGCTTGTATATCGTATTGAAAATAGCCTTCTACGTTTCTCTTTTTCTGTAAAATCGATCATTAAAGCTTGCGTTGCGGGCTCAAAAAAGGATCGACATAATCCGTTTATACTACTAAGAACCGCAAATAACACCACACTCTTAACTATAGCAAAGCCAATAAAGACACCGCTCCAAACAAAAATAGTAAAAATAATAACAAGTTTCCGACCTAATTTATCTGTTAAAAATCCCCCAAAAATCCCTCCAAAGGTTGCAAATAATTGAGCCGCCCCCAGAGTTATTCCAATAACTAGCGGCGAAGCATTCAACTCGTTATGTAGATATAATGCGAGAAATGGAATGGTCATAAAGCTTGCTGCACGAGTGAAAATAGTGCCAAGTAAAATACTCCATACTAAAGGATGGAAATAACTTAATCCCTTCAAAATAAACACCTCTATTTGTCCCACTACTGTAACTTAGTGACCAATAAAAACAAAGTGCATTTAGCACTATTTGGATATTTGGAAATTTGGAAACTATTTTATCAACAAAAAATGAGTGTCTCCGATTGAACCGGCTTTGACACTCATTGCATGGTATTTAGACTTACTTTCTTACCATTCCTTGTAGTTGTTCTGCAACATCAGCTAAAGAACTAGTTGAAGAGGACACTTCATTTAATGCATGAGAATTTTGTTCGGATGCCGCTGAAATTTCCGACATTTTTGAAGAAGAATTAAGAGCTAATTGTGATACATCCTCAAATGATGCATTTACTTGTTCTGTACTTGCAGACATTTCTTCCACTACTGCGGACAATTCTTGTGTTTGAGCACTTACATTTTCAATAGATGTTATAATTTGAGTAAATGTTTTACCTGTAACCTGTACTAATTCCAATCCGTTTTTCGTCTCTTCTGTTGCTTTATTCGTCATCACATAGGCCTGATTTGTATCTTCTTGAATTAACTTGATAATTTCCTCAATCTGTTTCGAAGCTTCCTTTGACTGTTCCGCTAAGAGCCTTACTTCGTTAGCCACAACCGCAAACCCTTTTCCATGCTCACCCGCACGTGCAGACTCGATTGCTGCATTTAATGCTAATAGGTTCGTTTGATCGGCAATCCCTGTAATTACCCCTATAATGCTGCCAATTTTTGTTGATTTACTTTCTAACTCTTTCATAACAGAATTCGTTTCATGATTTACTCTATAAATAGAGTTCATTTGTTTATCAATTTCTTGGATATACTTATTCCCTAAATTTGCTTGAGTGGTTGTTTCTGAAGCGGATTCAGCGACGCTATTTGTAGTTTGAGCTACACGACCAATTCCAATAGTAATCTCACTCATTGCCGAGGCACTTTCTTGTATGTTCTTACCCTGTATATCTACACTACTAGCAACCTCTTGAATGGACGCTGCCATTTGGTTAGTTGATACATTTGTTTGCTCAGTTGATGACTTTAAACTACTTGATGATTCTACCAATCGTTCAGATAAGCTATTTAATTGACCAAAGATTGATTTAAGATTCTCACTCATACCTATTAAAGATTGAGATAGTTCGCCAATTTCATTTTTCATTTTTGATGTTTTATCAATATTTAAATCACCACTCCTAATCTGTCTTGCATTATGTATTGTTCTCTTCAAAGGTAGGGAAATAGATGTATATGTATAGATTGTACTAACCACTAAAATGACGATTCCAACAGCACTAATGATCAAAGTCTGGTTAGATGTTGCAAACAGCATATTAACTATTGATAAACCAAGTAATAACAGATTACCTACAAAAATTCCTTTGGTCGCTTTAATGCCCATATAGTTTACATCTCCTTATAAATTTAGTCTCTTTATAACAAAATTAACATTTTTCTGAATACTTAGCCATAGAGCTAAAGTAGTCAGACAAGGACTTTAGAGGAATAAAAAAGAGAAGTATGTTAGTTCATACTTCCCATTTATCTTCTTATTAGTTTTAAAGAATCTTATAAAACTGAGGAATTCTCATGATTGAATCGTCCTTCTTCCGATTGACACTTCTCTTTATATTTTTCTTTGTATTTTTCTAAGACTCTATTAAATTGTGAAGCAAGGATTTGCTGGAACAGCATACCAAATACTACCGGCATTACAACTTTGGGCGGGAAGTAAGTCGTTGCAATTACTACCCCCACGGCAATATTCCGCATTCCTCCTGTAAAAACAACGGTCGTAATGATTTCAAAGTCTTTGAATAAGTAATGTCCTAAAACTAAGCACATTATATAACCAGAGATGGCCATCAAAAAAACCACCACGATAATCCAAATGATTTCCCACGTAATGTTTTTTAAGTATGGAGCAATGGCACTACTATTAATTCCTACAATAAGAAATAAACTTAGCTTCTGAAATGGCGCTAGTGTTTCACCAAGGGTTCGGTTTATTTCACCCTTGGTCCACTCGTTTAACAAAACTGCTAAAATTGAAGGTATTACGATCATCCACAATAAATCGAGCATAATGGACATGGTATTAATTTCAATTTTTTCACCGACAACAAAGTGAACTATTATTGGTAAGATAACCGGCGAAAGGATTGTATCTATTAAAATGATGGATAAGCAAAGCGGGAGGTTCCCTTTACTAATACTAGCCCAGATAAAGCTAGTTACTCCAGTGGGAACGGCCACCGAAAGAATAAATCCGATTACCAATAAATGATCATCAAATAAAAGATTTGAGATGAAGTACGCCCAAACAGGCATGAGGATATGTAAAAATGCGATGGTGATGAGAATAACCCAAGGGTACTTTATGAAACTTCGCAAGCCTTGAAAATTCATGCTTAAACTACCAGCAAACGTCATAAATGCGAATAACCACGGTACAAGAAATACTAATTGCCCTCCAATATCCTCGAGAAGAACACCTATTATTAAACTAAGCGGTGTTAAAATCGGCATTAGTTTTTGGAGTTGTTTATTGAAATCGGCTAACATCGAAGTCCTTCTTTCTAAATTCTATAAACTTTACTATACGCCAATTTACATTAGTTAGTAAGTAGTTGTTTAAAACAAAAGTAGCTTGCGGCATCAATATTCGCAAGCTACTTTTATTTATTAATAATTTGATAATTTATCATTTCCAAAATTTCCACCATATTCTCTTATTTTTTTCATTTTCCTTTTCTCTTTCCGCTTCGGCAGCTGCAGCAAGCTGTCTTCTTGTTTCCATGGACTCCTTCATGGCAAACATTAATTTTTTGTCGCGTTGTTCAATGCTGTTTTTTATATAATGTTCCTGTTTAATTAATTGTTCTAGAAGGGTTTTATTGAATTCCATTTGTTCATTTTTGAATGCTGCAAATTCTTCAAGAAGAGTATTTATGTCCCTCTTCTCTTCGGAATTCTTTTGATGGCTTTCATGGAGTTCATCTATAGCTGTACCAAGGATTTCACTTACAGCTTGTTTGATTGTCAGGGAACTAGAGTTTTTTAGGTCAACTATTTTTTTTATGATTTCAATGTCTTTTTTGTAGTAAATGCGATGTCCATTTTTGTTCTTTTGAAAGTCGTAATGATGTTTTTGCATCAAGGTACAGTAATTCCTAAGAGTCCTTTCGTGAACACCTACTATCTTACTAACCGCCAACGTATTATAAATAAGATCTTCACCCGTTGATATATCCGCTACTACTATTACATCTGACATACATATCACCCCTTACTCCATACAATTCGCAAAAAAATACTATACTCCTTTAAAAATCGTTCTACAAATATAGACAGAAATTTCAATTTAGGCATAATAAAAACTCACAAGGAATCTCCCTTTGTGAGTTTCTATTTTTAGATTCTATTTTTAAAATCAAATGTGTCATCCGTAATTGGCGCCATTTTCGCTTTCGCGTAAGTAGATCCCTTCTGACTAAAAAAGTCATAGGTAGATCCTTCATTACGAATGCCATTCATGACAATTGGATTTACTTCTTCTTCAGGGAACATTGCCTCAAAGCCCACATTCATCAAGGCTTTATTGGCGTTATATCGAACGTAAGCTTTTACGTCTGGAGAAAGTCCCGTTTCTGCATACACATCATCCGTATAGCTCATTTCATTTTGATATAAATCAAGCAGGAGATCATATCCCCAAACCGTTAACTTATCTTGCTTTTCCTTCGAAAATTGTTTGAAAAGATTTTGAGCAAAGAAGCCTACTGCAACACCATGGATGGATTCATCACGTAATATTAATGAAATTACTTCTGCTGAGTTACGTAAAATTCCTTGTCCCCCTAAATAAAGTGGATAGAAAAATCCTGAATAGAATAGGAAGGATTCCAGCATCACAGAAGAAAACATTGCCTTCCATAAGCTTTCTGGATTCCCTTCTTCAATACCGTTATAGATATCCCCTATTTTATTGGCCTTGTATTGTAGATACTCATTTTTCTTGACCCATTCAAATAATTCATCAATTTCCGTATTTGTGCAAAGGGTAGTAAATATATATGAATAGGATTTGGCGTGAATAGCTTCAAAAGCTCCAAAGACAGTAAACACAGCTTTCTCTTGTAAATCTGTTGCATACGTAGCAATTTGATTCATGCCAATATTGGTTTGAACCGTGTCCAGTAATGTCAGGCCAGCAAATACCTTTTTATATGTTTCCTGATGCTCGAAGCTTTGCCACTGCTTTACATCCTTACTAACAGCAATTTCTTCAGGGAACCATATTTGTTTCCATTGCTGGTCCCAAAATATTTGAGCGAGCTCACTTGTTGGTTTATTCCAATTGACTGCCTCATAAACTAAATTTGACATGCTACACACTCCTCTAATGTTTGCAAACGTTGTCGTACATAGTAAACCGACTTGATTCCTCTCATCCAAGCGTAAATATAAATTTTTGCTAGTTGTTCGGTTGTCCACGCATCAGTCACATATAACGTCATCGAAATCCCTTGATCGACATGCTTTTGTGCAGCAGCGTACAAATCGATTAAATCATAAGCATTCACATCATAAGCCTCCACATAGAGGTGTGCATTATCATTCGTTAAATATGGCATTGGGTAAATTGTGCGGCTATCTGCGTAATCTCGCACTTCTACGCGTTCTGTGCATGGTGAGATGGACGCCGTGCAAGATCTTATATAACTGATTGAACCAGTTGGAGCAATTGCCATTCTATAGCTATGGAATAAACCATATTTTTTTACATCTTCCGCTAATTCCTTCCACATTGCTGCAGTAATAATCGGCACATTCCCTAGCGCACGAATCGTTTCTGAATGGAATGGCTCTTCTACTTTGTTGATATATGGTTCAAAGTAGTTCCCATTGGCATATTCACTTTCTTCAAATTGGTAAAAGGTTTCTCCACGCTCTTTCGCAATTTCCATCGAACTTCTTAGAGAATAGTAGTTTAACGCTTCCATAAAACCATCAATAAATTCAACGGATTCCTTTGAACCA
Source organism: Lysinibacillus sp. SGAir0095 (assembly GCF_005491425.1). Taxonomy (NCBI): domain Bacteria; kingdom Bacillati; phylum Bacillota; class Bacilli; order Caryophanales; family Bacillaceae; genus Lysinibacillus; species Lysinibacillus sp. SGAir0095. The sequence goes on from NZ_CP028083.1 coordinate 3,886,775, forward strand.
TACATTATTCCTTGTGTCACTAAATGCCCATGTAAGTTCATGACACCTAAACCAACTGAATGCATTAACTTATTTGCTTTTGCAACAGAAGGAACGTTTTTGATATAAGTCATTTGAGATACATTTGTTAATAGCCTCATTGACGTATCGACTAGTTTCCCAAAATCAGCTACTTTACTCGCTTCATGTATATCAATGGAACCTAGATTACAAGATACATCTAATCCATACTCATTTGGTTCGTCTTGATCTGTGATAATACTCTTTTGCTGGACTTGTAAAATTTCCGTGCACAAATTCGACATTTGCACTCGACCTATGTTTTTTAGTGGATGCACTTCATTTACGTTATCATCAAAAATTTCAAATGGGTAACCCGATTCAAATTGAGCTTTTTTGACTTCTGTATAAAGCTTTCTTGCATTTAATCGTTTTATTTTGCGGATTTTTGGATTATCCAGCAACTCGTAATACATCTCCGAAATAGAGATTTCAGACATCCGTTTACCGTATTCTTTGTAAATATCGTAAGAGCTAAAGAGAACGATATCCTTATCTCTTTTCATGAGTTCAAAGAAAATGCTCGGAATGATAATACCTGTAGATAGTGTCGCCAGGCGGATTTTATCATCAGCATTTGGTTTTTTGGATGAGATGAAATTCTCGATATCTGCATGGAAAATATTTAAGTATACAACGCCTGAACCATTGCGTTGACCGAGTTGATTGGAATAACTAAAGGAATTTTCTAGAAGCTTTGCAACCGGGATAACACCACTTGCACGATTAAGTATCCCTTTTATAGGATCTCCTAATGGACGCAGATCTGTTAAATTAACACCAACCCCACCACCAAGGCGAGATAGTTCCAAACAGTAACCAATATTTTCGGCGATACTGTTCATTGAGTCATCCATCGATAATTTAAAGCAGCTTACCAGCTCCCCACGAGCTTTCTTTCCACTATTCAAAGCTGTAGGTGTAGCAGGTTGGTAGCCTTCCATCATGGCTTCCACCGCTCGTTCTGCTAGGTCTGCATCACCTTGCGCTAAATACAATGCAATAATCACAATTCGATCTTCATATTTTTCAAGAATCTCTTCACCATCACGGCTTTTCATAGCATAGCTGTCATAGAATTTACTCGCACTCATAAAAGAAGGGAAGCGGAAGTTGTAATCATATGCTTTTTTATATAAGTGTTTAATAAATTCTAGGTCATACAGTTCAATAAATTCTTTTTCGTAATACCCTTCTTCTACTAAATAACGAATCTTCTCTTCTATATCGATAAAGTAGCGTAAGCGTACGTTTACATATTCTAAAAAGTAACGTCGTGTCGCCTCACGGTCCTTTTCCAGCTCTAATTGCCCGGTTGTGTTATAACGATTCAGCACATCATTATTTAGTTTCAAATATGTTTTCATTCAATGACCCTCTTTTCATAAAACTGTTGAATCGCATTATAATCTTCCTGATACCCACGCAAGTCTAGTTTACGTACTAACGGGATACGGTAACTTGATGCAATTTTTTCCCCTGCGCCACCAAATACATGATGTCCAAAGTTGCTATTTCCGCTCACAACGACCCCTTTACAAAAGGCTCCATTTCGCTCTAAAAATTGCGCAACTTTCAGTGGAATGTCCCCAAGCCCATCTGTATATGTAATCAAAAGAAAGGGCTTGTCCAACTGCAATCCTTCTTTTATCTCAACGGCTTCACCCTGTATTTTTGAAGCAATATAGCGTACGTTTCCAGTTCGACTCGCATAAGCAATCACCCTGCGATCAGCTCAATTTGAGAAACAATCTCTTGCACATCCCCTACCAGTTGTCCATCAAACTCTAAAACAGGTACTGAAAGGAAGCCTGCGTCTATAATCGTTTGCTTTGCTTCTTCGTCTTGATCGATATTCACAACTTCTACTTCAAGCCCTGCTCTTTGCAGTTCTGATTTTACCCACATGCATTTTGGACAGATTGTTTTTGTATATAATTTCATAAAATCCCTCTTCTCTATTAATCTCTTTTTTTCTTCAATACCACCTTGTACAATGTGTAAACAGAGGTAGAAATTACTAATTTTTAGTAAAAATTAAAAGGTTATCTCTTCGAAAAAAGATAACCTAAAATTGGAAACGTCCTAAGTGAATTGTATAAAAAGGATGCGTCCCCATTTCTCAATCCCCGAAGAAATGATTGATCTGTTTTACTAGGCAGGTCTCCTGGCTTAGCTTCACACTTTGATTCCCTTCCCATGTATTTACACAGTGGCACACGAATCATTGTCAGCATTACAGTTGCGGGGACAGCGTCGGATTTTCACCGAACTTCCCTATTAAACTACATATAGTAGTACCTACATAAAACAAACACAATATATAGTTTTAATTTACGAAGATAAGTGTAGCACATATCCCAATATGATGTAAATGAGTAAAATTTCATTTACCATATTAAATATATGCTATCAAAATAAAGTCCATATGGAGGTGAAATTTATGGCGGTATCCGTTTTAATTACGAGTGATTTACACGGAAGACTGGATCGCTTTGAACATTTAATAAAAAAAATGAAGGCTTTGAATCCAGATTTAGTGATAGATAACGGGGATTTTTTAGATGGAAGTCCAGCATCTTTTTATTACAAGCATTTTCATAAAAAAAGGCACCCGATGATTGAGCTAGCAAACGAAATCTATGATGTTGCCATTTTCGGTAATCATGAATTTCATAATAATCTAAAAGCTATAGAAAGCTTTCGTTTCGATTGTCATTTCCCTTGGATTAGCTGTAATATGGGGGACTTTGCCAAACCCTATTTTATAAAAGATATTGGTGGAAAAAAATTTGTTGTTGTTGGTGCGACAACTCATTACACACGCATTTGGGACGAGCATGGATATCTAGAGGAACTTCAATTTGAAAATACGTTAAAGGCTCTACAACACTGGGTGGAGGTTGTAAAAACAAGTGAAAAACCAGATTATCTCATCGTTTCCTATCATGGCGGTTTTACCGAGGATCCCACAACAGGCACCGTGTTTCAAGAACGCGTTGGTGAAAATCAAGCAAATGAAATTTTAGAATTGATCCCTGACATCGATTTACTCATTACTGGTCACCAACATCTATCTATAAACACAAGAGTAAAGGATACTTTAATTATTCAACCTGCCTCTCATGGAAACGGGTTCTTCGAGGTACAAATAAACTTTGAAACAAGGCAGCATGAAGCAAAGTTTCACCGATTAAAAAAAGGTGAATTTTCATATCCGCAAGAGGTAGAAGAGTGGCTTGAAAAAGAGGTTGCATACATTATGGATGATTATTCTTATAAGGGTTTATTGTCATCCCGACTTTCAAGCCATCCCTTTATACAACTTATTCACGATATGCAACTCAAAGCTACAAATGCTCAAATCTCAGTTTGTGATTTATTGTATCTAGAGAATGGAGGATTTTTTGGTAGGATCACGAATCGAGACTTAATTAATAACGCACCTCGAGAACATAAGCTAAGGGTTATTTCACTATTAGGGAGTGAAATAAAAGAGTTAATGGAACAAAGTGCTGCCGTATTTGCACTCAATCAAGAGGGTAAAATTGATTTTAGTTCAAACGTGTATCCTGATATTCCCCAGCCTTATCAATACGATTTTTGGGGAGGGATTTCCTATATCATCGATGTGAAGGAACCCGCAGGCCATAGGTTGAAGAATGTGACATTCCAAGGTGAGCCTCTGGTAAATGAGCAAAACTATAAGGTTGTATTGAACAGTTACCGGTTAACAGGATATGATTTTCCTTTATTGAAAAATCGGCAGTTTTTCTATGAATCAACTAGAACAGTTCCTTTTCTATTAAAAGATTATGTACAATCTGACTTTCCTTCGACTGTTCCTACTCATGGAAATTTTAAGGTGATTTATTAGAAAGACTCACCTCGAACAAAGCCTTAGTTATACCTAAGTGAATTTAGAAAGGTTATCTTTACCCTATAATAAAGCCCTCCAAGGGATTTGGAGGGCTAGTTTTTTCTATTTTGTTTGTTTAATTATTAGTAACCATATCCACTGCTAAAGTAGTATGCACCAACAATAATTAAAAGAATGAATAGTACTACTAATAAAGCGAACCCTGAACCATTTCCACCATTGCTATATTCATACTCACCGCCACTTTGTTTACCCATTCTAAAACACCTCCTCAATTTCGAACTCTGTACAATATATGCACCCAGGAAATTGTGTTCTAGACGAATGTAATGGTGTAAATGCCTAGTTTGTAGCATCCTCCCTATTCACATAGCTAAATTGCTTGCAAATACTCTTTAGCAAGGGGCATTTCCTTCATTTAAAAAATGTTCTATTTAAATTAAAAAAGACCGATAAGCAAGTATAAGGCTGTACCCCAGATAAAAAGGGCGGAGCATTTATTAAATAATATAAATATTTGGTTCTGTATATGGATTTTCTTCAAGGTTGATCCTAAAATTGCCAATCCCAAAAACCATATCCATGACACCAAAACGCATGCAAATGCAAAAAGTATTTGTTCTTTCCCACTATATTTCATAGCACTTGTCCCAATTACACCGATCGTATCTAATAATGCATGGGGGTTTAATAAAGAGACAGAAAGCGCAAATATGATTTGCTTTTTTAAAGGTAATGCTTCTTCGCCCTCAACAACAGCTTGCGGCGAGTACCATATCACTTTTCCCATATATAAAAGAAACAGGATCCCTCCTACTAATAAAACAATCCTTAACCACTCAAATTGCAGAACAACTAGTGATAATCCCAAAATAGCAAGCAAAATCAGAACCGTATCACATATTGCCGCAGTGATTGTTGCTGGTAAAGCTTTCATAATCGTCGGTTGCGTAACACCTTGCGTAAATACAAAAACATTTTGCACCCCTAAAGGTAAAATAAGTCCAAATGCCAGTAATATTCCATGTAATAAAGGTTCCATCTTTCAAACTCCTTTCCTCTCTATCATACATGTGATATAAATAGAAAAAAGGTCCAATTGGGTGGACTTCTTCCCACCCAATTTTAAAGGAGATATAAAATGAACTGGCAACCGAATCGCTCCTTAACCACAAGCTTAACAAAACAAATTGTTCAATGGATTACAGAACAAATACAAAATGGTGATTGGCCACTCGGAACGAAATTACCTCCACAACGTCAGCTGGCACTGTCCTTCGGCGTTAACCGCAGTACACTTCAAGAAGCGATTGATGAGCTAAAGGCGAATGGTCTTTTATCTTCTATAGCCGGCTCTGCTACATATGTAACGAATGATTCCTGGAATGTATTTGTGAAGCAAAAACAAACAAATTGGCAGCACTATATTGAAACAAGCATCCATAGAGCAAACTACCAAACCATTCAATTAATTAATGAATTCGAGCAAGATGAGCACATTTTACGATTAGGTACAGGTGAGCTAAGTCCATCGTTATTACCAACTGCTGAACTTCAGAGCTCCCTTAGCGAGGTGAATTTAGATGGTAAAGCAATCGGTTATTCCTCCCCTCAAGGAAGCATGAGTTTACGTCAGGCTATTTGCCAATATGTGAAAAAGCGAGGAATCGAAACGTCGCCCGAAAATATTTGTATCGTCTCGGGGGGCCTTCAAGCACTTCAATTAATTGCTCTTGGACTATTAGAAACAGGTTCATTTGTTTTTCAAAACCAATTTTCTTACTTAAATTCCATTCATACTTTTCAATCCTTTGGTATGAACCTATATTCTCTAACAAATAATCTGCTTACTACCGAAGCAATCGAAAGAATCCGCAAAAAAAGACAAGCCATTTTATACACAATCCCTACTCTTCATAATCCAACTGGCATGAGCATGACTCTAGAAGAGAAAAAAAATTTATATAATTTAAGTGAAGCGATACAATTACCGATGATTGAGGACGATGTTTATTTTGAATTGCTCTTTGATGAGCCGACGCCTGCTATAAAATCCTTTGATCAAGCAGGACAAGTTCTTTATATTGGGAGCGTATCAAAAACTTTGAGCCCCGGCTTGCGAATTGGCTGGGTAATCGCCTCTACCCCAGTTATTAAACGATTAGCTGATATTAAAATGCAATTGGATTATGGCTCAAGCGCAATCTCACAGCAAATCGTCGAATACTGGTTAAGGACAGGCAAATATGAAAAGCATATTGAGCACTTAAGAGTTGAACTAAGGAAACGGGCAGCACTTATGGAGTACTTATTAAAACAGTATTTTGGCAATATTGCTTCATGGGAATCTCCCAAGGGTGGATTTTATGTATGGTTAAAATTCCATAAACCTATTGTTACCACCGAGCTATTTATGAGATTGCTCAAGAAAAAAGTACTTATTAATCCCGGCTATATTTATGGACCGAATGATGCCCACCATATGCGCCTCTCTTTTGCATATAGCTCTGAAGTGGAGTTAAGAAAGGGAATTGAAATTCTTTATCAAGAAATAAATCATATGCTAAGCATTTCTTATGATTATCCTAAGGAAAAAAATTAAAGACCTGAGCCATAATCAGACTTAGGTCTTGGAACCGCAAAATCAAATAGAACATCTTCAAGGAATTAACCTCTTTCTCCTACGATATATACCCCATTTTATATGCATTCGCCACCATATGGGTACGATTTCTGGCATTCAATTTCGTTAACAAATTTTGAACATAATCTCGAATCGTATACTCACTCAAAAATAATAAAGAAGCAATTTCTTTATTGCTATATCCCTCTGAGATTAAATACAGAATACTTTTCTCCTTTTCGGTTATACTGACTTCATTGTCAATTCGATAGGTTGAAGGCTTTCTAGCCAAAAACATCCCTAATCGAATACCCGCTATTTCTAAAGTATCAAGTAACGGTTTTGAATATTCAAAGGACTCTCCCTTTTGGTCGAAAGAGAGCCATCCAAATAATTGTTCACGATATATGACCGGTATGAAAATAATAGAGGATAAATTAAAATATTGGATTACCACATCTACGACATAAGAAGATGGATCCTGTAAATATAAAGGAATTTTCAGGTTAAATACTGGATGTTCCGCTGTTAACTTTCCTTTAATTCTCTGAACCAGCTCTAAATCATCCCCATATATACCATAAAATTCATTTGACCATGCATTATAAGCGTAAAAGTTACAGCGCTTAAAAGCAAAAATTTCCTTCATTTCATTAATAATAATGGGAATTTCTTCGGATCCTGAGGATGAAATGAGAATTTCACTCAATTTGTCTAATTTTTCCAGATAGATCGAGTTTTGATTTGATAGACTATTGATTTGATCAATGGAAGCAAAGTATTGATTGGTTAAATTTGTGATGAGCCTCGACTGAAAAATGAAAATTTGTTCCGTTTGTGGATGACGTTGGTTAAAAAGTAAACGAATCATGGCTTGTTCAATAATGGAACGGAAATGGCTTAAAAACATTCCTGAAATCTCGTGGGTATAGACTTGAATAAATAAATGTAATTGAGTCGATAAATCATTCGTATTTTTGACATCAATTTGCTTAGAGATGAACTTTAAGAAATCCTCAATAAATAAAGCTAGATTCTCTTTCTCCTTTACTGACAGCTCTTTAGTTTGTTGAATATAGGAATTTGTATTTTGAATAATATGAGTGCGATTGATTTTACAAAACAGTACATATTGTATGGCTGTAATCATCTTACCCTCCCTATAAATGTAGGTGATTTTTCTAATATAATACCCTATTTTAAGGGTTATCTGTATGTAAAAATAATTATAAAATAGTTTATGAATATAATATGTGAGGAGAAATGATAATGAATCTTCAAAATGTAAGCGTTGCCGGAAGTGGCGTTTTAGGCAGTCAAATTGCATTCCAAACTGCATTCTTTGGCTATGCTGTTACGGTTTATGATATTAATGATCAAGCTTTAGAAAGTGCAAAAGAACGCTTTACTAAGTTAAAAGGTATATACGGTGAGTATTTCAACGATGCAGAAAAGGCTGAAGCTGCTTTCAATCGTCTAGTTTATAGCTCTGACCTAGCTGAAGCAGTTAAAGAAGCAGATTTAATCATTGAAGCTGTTCCCGAAGTTCCAGAAATTAAAATAAATTTCTATAAAAATTTAAGTGAGGTAGCACCTGAAAAAACGATTTTTGCTTCAAATTCTTCTACAATGTTACCAAGCCAATTTGCAGAGTTTACAGGTCGTCCCGAGAAATTTTTAGCTCTTCATTTTGCTAATGAAATTTGGAAAAACAATACAGCTGAAGTAATGGGACATGTAGGTACCGATGCTAAAAATGCGGATATCGTAGAGGAATTTGCAAGATCTATCGGTATGATTCCATTCCGTTTACACAAAGAACAACCAGGGTATATTTTAAATTCTTTATTAGTGCCATTTTTAGATGCTGCAATGAATTTATGGGTAAAAGAAGTAGCAGATCCTCATACTATTGATAAAAACTGGATGATATCAACTGGAGCCCCAACTGGTCCATTTGCTATTTTAGACGTTGTAGGTATGGCAACACCTTATAATCTGTCTTTGGCAAAAGCTGAAAAAGGTGTACCGTTTGCTAAAGAAATTGCAGAAAAAATTAAAGCAGAATATATCGATCAGGGGAAAATGGGCGTAAGCAGTGGAGAAGGCTTCTATAAATATCCGAATCCCGCATTCACTAATCCAGATTTCTTAAAATAAACTAATAGAGAACTTTACAGCCAGTTGCCGACGTTGTTCGGTAACTGGCTAAAGATTTTTCGCATTTTTATCTTTCCAATGAACGTCCCTATAACGATTTTAATGAAATCCTTGTCCTCATTAATGCATCTGCTAATTCAATATTTCTTTTTAAGTAAATGGGTACCTCGGGATGGGACAGGATTTCCACTGTACTCAACCAAATAACAGCCTCAACTTCATCGGGACTTTTTGCGAAAGGCTCACCCGATTCAAACTCACAAAGAAAAACGATATCAACCACATTTTGTCCTGCGTCTGTCACAAAGGAAGAACTATTTACATATTCAAGGTCCTTAACTGTTATCCCTATTTCTTCAAATATTTCACGTTTAAGAGTTCTTTCAAGGATATCTGTTGAATCTCTTTCTTTTTCCACCTTCGCGCCAACTAAGGAAAGTGTTCCTCCTGCATGTTCTTCCTTTTTGCTGCGTTCAATTAATAGCCAATTTCCATCCTTATAAATGGCACCTTCAACATTTACGATAAACATTCTATGACCCCCTTCAAATTAAGTTGATTCAAAAATCGCCTAATGAAATTAATTAATGTCCCCTAGATAAACGGATAAATTCTTGCCTGCCATGTAATCAATGATCGACTCTCGCATTGTCTGAGGGTAAAGTCTGAAATCTAATAACTCTTTCAAAGCTAGCCATTCCACGCCAATTTGACCTTCATCAGGGACTATTCCATTGCCGATATCTTTACTTTCTTCACTAAGCTTACATAAAAACATATACTCTGTTTGATGGACATTTGAATCAAACTCAAAATGCTCATGATTTTTCCCAATGTATTCCCGTATAAAGAGCAGATCGCCTATTTCCACTTCAGTATTTATCTCCTCAATGCACTCTCTCTTTAGAGTTTCATGAAGATTTTCTCCATGCTCCTGACCGCCACCAGGTAAAATATAATAGTAGCCGTCCTTATCTTCTTTTTTAATGGCTAACAGCTTATTATCCTTTACAATAATTCCTTTTGCCGAATTTCTTATTGCCATTTTTTCTACCTCCATCTCAACACTTAGTTTTGATCTTTATTTACTCTCAATTTGATTTCGTCCATTTTTTTATAGAAGCTATCTTCTAAGTCAATATCTAAGTAGTTTGCGAACTTTACTAAATACGCGATACAATCCGAAAGTTCCTTCCCGATATTTTCTTTGTGCTGATTTTTGGCGATATTAAATGCTTCCTCCTCATTCATGCCTTCATCTGAAACTAGTTTGTATGTTTTATTAAAAATAGCTCTAAACTCTTCAGCTACCTCACTAACTTCAGTTGTCAGTAGCATATAGTTATGTAAGATTGAATCTTTGGACTCCCTATAGTTTTCTTCAGAGATTTCCCAATTCATCTCTCTTTGAAAGTTACTCAAAAATGCTTGTATCTCCCGCATCGCTTGCACCTCTAATTTGATTGGTTTTAACGACTATTTTAACATAAATATCCAAATTATTATGAATAATAAAATAAAGTTGCGTTTTGTCGTAGACTATTAACGGTGTTTCTCGAGCTTTATTGTCCACGAGATTGTTTATCGCGGACTATTAACATCGTTTCTTGAAATTTATTGTCCACGAGATCGTTTATCACGGACTATTAACATCGTTTCTCAAGCTTTATTGTCCACGAAATTGTTTGTCCCGGACTATTAACATCGTTTCTCAAGCTTTATTGTCCACGAGATCGTTTATCACGGACTATTAACATCGTTTCTCAAGCTTTATTGTCTACGAGATTAACTATCGCGGACTATTAACGGTGTTTCTCAAGCTTTATTGTCCACGAGATTGTTTGTCGCGGACTATTCACATCGTTTCTTGAGCTTTATTGTCCACGAGATCGTTTATCACGGACTATTCACATCGTTCCTTGAGCTTTATTGTCCACGAGGTTGTTTGTCGTGGACTATTCACATCGTTTCTCAAGCTTTATTGTCCACGAGATCGTTTATCATGGACTATTAACATCGTTTCTTGAACTTTATTGTCCATGAGATTGTTTGTCGCGGACTATTAACGGTGTTTCTCAAACTTTATTGTCCACCAGATCGTTTATCACGGACTATTCACATCGTTCCTTGAGCTTTATTGTCCACGAGATCGTTTATCGCGGACTATTCACATCGTTCCTTGAGCTTTATTGTCCACGAGATCGTTTATCGCGGACTATTCACATCGTTCCTCAAGCTTTATTGTCCACGAGATTGTTTATCGCAGACTATTCACATCGTTTCTTGAGCTTTATTGTCCACGAGATCGTTTATCACGGACTATTCACATCGTTCCTTGAGCTTTATTGTCCACGAGATTAACTATCATAGACTATTCACATCGTTCCTCAAGCTTTATTTTCCACGAGATTGTTTGTCGCGGACTATTCACATCGTTTCTCAAGCTTTATTGTCCACGAGATCGTTTATCGCGGACTATTCACATCGTTCCTCAAGCTTTATTGTCCACGAGATTGTTTATCGCGGACTATTCACATCGTTTCTTGAGCTTTATTGTCCACGAGATCGTTTATCACGGACTATTCACATCGTTTCTTGAACTTTATTGTCCACGAGATTAACTATCATAGACTATTAACATCGTTTCTCAAGCTTTATTGTCCACGAGATTGTTTATCACGGACTATTCACATCGTTTCTCAAGCTTTATTGTCCACGAGATTATTTATTGCGGACAGCTATCGTTAATCTAAAATTTTTACTGTTTCAAAATATTTAATATTGACAAAATTCACACACTTGCATACAATATGATTCAATAAAAGCATACAAATTCGTTGATGAGAAAGAGTAGTGTTTCGTCTTGTTCCCCAGAGAGCTGACATTTTGGTGAAAGTCAGTGTTCAAGTGTTGCATGAAAATCCTCTCTGAGAAGGTTAGCTGAAATCAGTAAGCGAGCCCGGGTGTCTACCGTTAATAAGAACACGTATGATTGTACGTTGCTAAGTGCTATTGGACCTGCCTTCAATAGAATTAGGGTGGTATCGCGGTTAACTCCGTCCCTTACTTGGGACGGAGTTTTTTGTATGCCTTTTATACAAATCGTATAGGAGGAATGACTTTTATGGGGAAAGAATCGCTGCAACACCGAGAACAAAGAATTCGACAGTTTTGGGAGACGGAGAAGATTTTTGAAAAGTCCATTCAAAACCGGAAAGACAGTACACCCTTTGTCTTTTATGAAGGCCCACCGACTGCTAATGGTTTACCACATGTTGGTCACTCATTGGGGAGAACTGTTAAGGATGTCGTTGCTCGCTACAAAACCATGCAAGGCTACTTAGTTGAACGGAAAGCCGGCTGGGATACCCACGGTTTACCTGTTGAATTAGGTGTTGAAAAACAGCTTGGCATTTCAGGGAAGCAAGAAATAGAGCGTTTCGGGATTGAGCCCTTTATCGAAAAATGTAAGGAAAGTGTATTTACTTACGAAAAAATTTGGCGTTCATTCACAGAAAAACTTGGCTATTGGGTCGATCTTGACAATCCATATCTAACATTAAGTAATGAGTATATTGAAAGTGTCTGGAATATTCTTAGTAAGGTTCATCGAGATCAAATGCTTTATAAAGGGCATCGCGTTTCACCCTATTGCCCTAGCTGCCAAACTTCTTTAAGCTCACATGAAGTAGCTCAAGGTTATAAAGATGTAAAAGATTTATCCGCCACGGTTAAATTTAAACGAGTAGATGCAGACGAATATTTCCTTGGCTGGACTACAACACCCTGGACATTACCCGCAAATGTGGCACTTGCCATCAATCCTAGCCTGACTTATGTAAAGGCTGAGCATAAAGGCGAAACATATATTTTATCAAAATCGCTTTTATCATCTGTAGTTGGGGCTGAAGCAAGGGTAATTAGTGAACATAAGGGAACTGAATTTGAAGGAGTAGCCTACAAAGCACCCTTAAACTATGTGACTGTTGAAAAAGGTCATATTGTAGTAATGGCTGATTATGTAACAGAAACAAGTGGTACCGGGATTGTTCATATGGCACCAGCTTATGGTGAAGATGATTACCGGACTGTTCAGCAAAATGGGCTATCTTTTGTTAATGTAGTCGACCAACAAGGGCGTTATACAAAAGAAGTTACAGATTTAGAGGGACAATTTGTAAAAGAATGTGATGTAGAAATCATCAAATTATTAGCTGCTTCAAACACCCTTTTCCATAAGGAGAAATACGAGCATAGCTACCCCCATTGCTGGCGATGTGATTCACCTTTACTTTACTATGCAACAGATAGTTGGTTTATCAAAATGGGGTCACTTAAAGAGCAATTGCTTGAAAATAATGCATCCGTAACCTGGTATCCTGAGCATATTAAAGAAGGCCGCTTTGGAAATTTCCTTGAAAATGTAGTGGATTGGAATATTAGTCGTAATCGCTATTGGGGTACCCCTTTAAACATTTGGGTTTGTTCCTCCTGCAAACACGAATTTGCACCTGGAAGTATAGAGGAACTAAATAGTTTAGCGACAGGAAAGCTGCCAGAAAATCTTGAATTACACAAACCATATATCGATAACGTCAAATGTTCTTGTCCTAAATGCCATAGTGAGATGCAACGAACACCTGAAGTAATTGATGTGTGGTTCGACAGTGGCTCCATGCCATTTGCCCAGCATCACTATCCTTTTGAGCAAGCTGCATTCCAAAAACAGTACCCTGCAGATGTGGTCATTGAGGGGATCGATCAAACACGAGGATTTTTCTATAGCTTGCTAGCCGTTTCAACACTTTATAAAGGGAAAGCCCCTTATAAAAATGTTTTATCCCTAGGCCATGTTTTAGATGAACACGGGCAGAAAATGTCGAAAAGTAAAGGAAATGCATTAGATCCTCTCGAGCTAATGCAAACTTTCGGTGCCGATGCATTACGATTTTCCTTATTAGTTGATAGCTCACCTTGGAATCCTAAACGCTTCTCAACGAAAATTGTGCAAGAAGCAAAATCCAAATTACTGGATACATTTGAAAATACCTTTCACTTTTATCAGCTGTATGCATCCATCGATGGATTTATTTACGATCCTCTGCGTCCCGGCAAAAAGACGAAATTGGATGAATGGGTGCTTTCCCGACTCCACATCACCATTGGAAAAGTGACAGCTCTAATGGATGACTATCAGTTCACTCAAGCATGTCGTGAAATGGCTAACTTGGTGGATGAAGTAAGTAACTGGTATGTACGGAGATCTAGGCAACGCTTTTGGGCATCAGGCTTTACAGAAGACAAACGTGCAGCCTTTAATACTTTATACGAGGTGTTAAGTGAGGTTTGCAAATTATTAGCCCCCTTTACACCATATATTGCTGAGGATATCTATCAGCAATTACATGGAAACAGTGTTCATTTAGAGGACTATCCAAAAGTGAAAAAAGAGATTATCCAAGGTAATTTAGATGAAGAAATGAATACCGTACTCAAAATTGTTGAGTTGGGTCGTAGCTTAAGAAATACTAAAAGTCTAAAAGTCAAACAACCTCTAGCTGAGATGATTATTTGTTCGACTGCTTCCCTGGAGAAATATCAAAAAATTATTCAAGAAGAGCTTAATGTGAAGAAAGTTCGCTGGACAGCAAATTTAGTTGGACTGGAAGAAATAAACTTGAAGCTTAATTTTAAAACAGCTGGTGCTGCGTTTGGGAAAAAAGTAAATGAAGTAAAAAAACATATCGAAAACCTCTCGTCAGCAGAAAAAGAGAAGTTCCTGGCTGAAGGCAAGCTAAAAATAAAGTTAGCCGAAGAAAGTGTTGAAGTACTTCAACACCATATTTCAACGGATTCCCAGTTAAAAGATGGTTACGCACTTGCTGAGGATGGGTCATTGAAGGTATTACTTAAAACTGTATTAAATGAGGAATTAATCGCAGAAGGTCATATTCGTGATTTTATCCGCTGCATCCAGGACAATCGAAAGAAGATGAATTACCCTATCGAAAAATATATTACCCTTCACATTTATTGCCCTCCTGAGTGCCAAGAATTGATCACTAGATTTGAGCAACTTATAAAGGCGAATGTATTGGTTGAAGATATTTTATTCGTTCATGAAAACCATTCATATTCCGCTATTTCTTATAAACTAAATCAGTATGAACTCAACTTCGCGATGCTCTTGAGATAACCAAAAATCAAAACGCATTTTACTTAACTTTGGTAAAATGCGTTTTTTCTATTTTATACTTATTTAAAAATTTAACAGCCGCTTCATTCGTTTTATATGAAGAGGTGCCAAGCCAAATTAAGTGACCCCATGTATCAAGTAAGCATAGCTCTGAACTAGAAATGCTTTCATGTGCAAAATAAGCATGGTCCAAAGGGACAGACCCATCAAATTTGCTATGCATAATTAATGTTGGACAAGCTACCGATTCTAAATCATCTACGGTTAAGTCATTCACCTGTTGCAAGTCGATTAAAAAACCGTAACCTGATCTTTGACGATTATTCATCTTTCTAATCTCCTCTGTATCCCACTCAGCTATTTTTTCCTTTGCTTCCTTATAGTTTAAAGAACTAAAGGAGGGAAACATTTGCTTGAAGATGAAAGAAGGAAATTTGTTGTTCATGAACGAAATTAACTTCCATGTAACTTTTTCTGCTTTAGGATGGAATATTTTACTTGCAACCTTGTATTCAATATCCTTTGGGGTAAGCCATTCCTTTGTTACAGCAGATTGCAGGATTAATGTTTTAACGAAATGAGGATATTTTGAAGCGAAATAAATACCACTAGGTCCACCAGCTGAAATAGCTAGAACATGAATTTTATCTAGGTTTAGGTGGTTTAATAATTTCACATAGAAATCACAAGCCACCGATATACTTTCACCCATTTCTTTTGAGGATTTTCCATAACCAGGTCTAGATGGCGTAATTAATGAGTAACCTTGTTCAATTAAAAAGTCATAGCCAAACTCCTCATTACAATTCGAATGACCGCCGTGCAAAACGAATATAGGTTCACCTTCTCCTACAATTGTAAATTCCACTTGAAATCCTTCTAGTTGAATCACTTCTGTTACTCGTTCTTTCACTGATACACCAACCTTCTTCTTGGATTAACTTTCCTTGTACAAACCAAACTATTTAACCTAAATAGAATGGTGTAATTTCTGTTTCAATAACTTTAGAATCTACTTTTTTAACGAAATAAGCTTTGGCTTCCACTCTAGAACTTACTGTTTTGGTTAAAACGTCATCGATAAAATGCAAAGCTACTCCATCATCAACTGCATAGCCTTCTTTTATTTCACCATTTAAGATAGATTGTCGATAAGCGGGCTTTCTTTTATTTTCACCATCATAATGAGGACAGTTGCTCCCCTCAAGTAAACCTAAACAATCAATTTTATGTAAGGGGCCATTTAATGGGTCTGTTAGTCCTTCTTCAAACCAACAAATTGAACCTGCACTTAAACCAGCAAGTATGATTCCTTTTTCATAGGCAGTTCTCAATACTTTGTCCAAACCCCAATCCTTCCATAATAGAAGCATGTTTCTTGTATTGCCGCCCCCCACATAAATAATGTCTTGTTCGAGCACAAATTTTTCAAGATTATTGAAGTTCGCATCAAATAATGATAAGTGACTTGTTTCACATTCCAATGTCTTAAATGCTTTATAAAATCTCTCTATGTAATTATCCTGATCTCCACTGGCCGTTGGGACAAAACATACTTTGGGTGATTGTTTTCTAGCTTGTTTTAAAATAAATTGATCTAGCAAAAGATTTTTTGGTTCCATAGAGAAACCACCGCCACCCATGGCTATAATTTGCCTCATCCTATACTCCTTCCTATACAATTTTCTTAAGCGTTACTTATAATATTTTAATTTCTACAATTTTCAATTAATACCTCTGTTTTACGTTGAAAATTACTTATACCTATCCGTTTTGTAAATAAAAAATGACAAAAAGTTCTATAGGAACTTTTTGTCATCTTTTCAATCTATTTAGTATAACAACTATTTTTTTCTTCGCATAAGAAGGAAAGCTCCAATAATGACTGCAATTAAGACAATCATGATTACTGGAATTAACGGCGATGTTTCTTCATTACTTTCTGCTTCCTCAGTTGCTTCCTCAGTTGCTTGTTCATTACTTTGTTCTACTTCTTGAGTCGTTTCTTGTTCTGCTTGTTCATTTGCTGCTTCAGTTGATGAAACCGAATCGGGGACATTCACTGTAAAAGAGTAATCTCCTTCCATTAAGTGGCCATCTGCACCAATAATACTCCAATTTACAAGATACTCTCCATTTTCCAATGGACTTGCCATGGTACCAGTCATTATTCCTTCTTCTATAGTAATATTTTCAATAGGAATATTTTGTCCTTCATTACTCAACTCAAATGAACTGCTTTGTTCAATCTTCCCTTCAAAATTTAATGTAATTTCACTAAGCTCTTCCGTCACTTCCTGCCCATCTTCTGGTGAAGAGCTACCTAAATGCGTATGTGCAAATGCGTTTGTTGAAGTAGCCAATATAAATAAAAATGTAGCGAAAATTATTTTCTTCATTTTAAAACCTCCATATACAAATAATTAATAACTTACTGAACTACGAATATACTCGTTTCTTCGTACTATCCGTTCCATGAACTCAATGATGATGTTCATGTACTCCTTCATTTGTAGGTATATCTTTTTGTAAGTATTCCAATTCCTCTTTAGATAAATCCCCTACCACAAACTGTTTTTGGGGCATAATGATGGAACCGTTCTTACTTGCATGAACTTTTATATAGTATAGACCGTTACTATCAAAATCCTTGCTTAAAGCATAAATACCGTTCCCCATTTCCTTTGCCGGTTCCATATAATAATGGAGAGTTCCATCTTGTTTCCATATCTCAAAGTGAACATAATCAGCACCTTCAACTTTTTCTCCATTTTGAGTCAGGACCGCTTTAATAATCTCCTTCTCATTATTTACAAAGGTATCAGGTATAATTATTTCCGCTTCCATGGGACTTTCTTTTTTGTAAAGTTCGGCAACATCCTCTTTGAGAGAGCAAGCACTTAACAGTATGCACGACACCGAAACAAAAAATATATACTTCATTCTCTTCATGGTTCTACACCCTTATCTTTTTTATGCATTCATAAATTTTTTGACCGCAGGAATTCTTTGAATCACTAAAAGATCAAGTATCCATACGAATATTAGTGATAAACCAACTAGCGGAAACAGTAGACCTAAACCAATCAAGACAATCAGGAAAAGTTTCATTTTTTTAATGCTAGGTGCTTTTGGTGCCCCCATCTCTTTTTTAGGCTTTCTTTTCAGCCATAAATAGAACCCGCTAACCGTTACCAAGATCATGCCTAAACAGATAAGAAGGCTAACTATTTGGTTAATCATTCCAAATTGTGTACCTTTATGTAGGGTAATACCCCAAGCAATGATCTTCCCCATTAAACCATAGTGATCATATCTGTAATCAGCTAAGATTGCCCCTGAGTATTGGTCTATGTGCATCGTTACCTCATCCTGTGCTTTTGGAGGAAAGGCTGACAATGTATATACGCCTTCTTTTTCATTTGGAATATAGATTGTATAACTAGGATGTATTCCTTCTCTATTAGCTATTGATACCACATCGTCAATAGGAAGCTTAATCAATCCTTGTATGTCTGAAATTGGTACATCCAGATTTTCTGCTGCCCAAGGGACTTCTGCTATGTCTTTTGTTTTTACGTCAGACGCAGGAGCATTTCCTACCCATACTGAAGGTGGGTATCCTGTCCCTGTATTTGTTACAATCGTTTGGAAGTTAGTACCCCAAAATCCAGACCACGGTAAACCGGTCATTATTAAAAACAACATCCCCCCTGTAATCCACATGGCAGGAACAGCATGCAAATCTCGACGCAAAATTCTTCTTCCTTTATTAAAGCGAGGTATTACAACACCGAATATTTTTTCTTTCTTCCTCGGGAACCATAGAAATAAACCTGTTATGATTAACACTACTGCCCAACAGGCTACCAATTCCACAATGCGGTCACCTATCGTACCTGCCATAAGTTCTCCATGAATTTCTTCTATCTTATCCATAATTCGATCATCGTTATTTAATGTGCCCAATGAATCACCTGTATAAGGATCGATGAATACTGTTAGGGACTCGTTATTTTGGCTAATACCTACTTCACTTGAGCGAGTCTCCGTTTCACCAGGTCGATATGTTGTCACTATGGCATCTGGATATAACGCTTTCACTTCTTCAATTTGTTGTGACGCCGGGAGTTTTTCACCATTTTGTGTAACCACCCAGTAATCTTTGTAAATCATTTGCTCAATTTGGGGCTTAAATAAATAGACCGATCCTGTTATTGCTAGAATAAGAAGAAACGGGGCAAAAATAATCCCAGCATAAAAATGCCACCTCCAAATCGTACGATAGACCGAATTGGCCGTTTGTATCTTATTATCATTAGAGGTACTTTGAACTGTTCCCATCGACTTCTCCTTAAAAAAATGTTTTTGATGACTACGTGCATAAAATCTATGAAATCTTCATAACGAATGTTCATTTTGCTTTTCATTTACACTTGTATCGAAGCTTATTGTAAATTCACAACACTTTTTATGTAAATAGCTCACACGGGCTATTAGAAATAATGACTTTTTAGTTATACTTATTAGAGATTTAGATTTATTAAGGAGCGAACTCACTTGTCTTATCGACTTTTACAATTTCTCTGTGTACTATTGCCAACCTTGTTAATTGGTGGATTCGAATATGTACGTCATGATTTCCTTTTGCACTCGCTATCAATGGAAACCGGAAATTTATATATTACAATTCTTACTTTTGTACTTTCTCTTTTATTTTCAGCATGGATGTTCCGCATTATCAAAGCGATGAATGAAAAGCTTGTTAATGAGCAGTCCAAACGCGCAGTATATGAAGAACGGGAAAGACTAGCTCGAGAGCTGCACGATGGAATTGCCCAGTCCATTTTTTTTATGAATATCAAACTTAAACAAGGTGATATGGAAGCAGCATCTCGAGCCCTTTCTACTATCGATAGCCATGTTCGTCAAGCGATTTTTAATCTAAGGTCAGAACCAGAGATTGATGATTCCATTAACTCGAGAATAACTAAATGGCTTTCTGAATGGAGTTCTATGACAGCAGTTGAAGTAGAAGAAGATTCTCAGATTCCTCCTAATTTCTTCACAACGAAGGAGGAAATTCAAATTTTCGCCATTATTCAAGAAGCATTCGCGAATATAAGAAAACATGCAGAAGCTTCAAAAGCAGCCATTATTATCAGGGAAACAGAAAATGGATGGCAATTGAGGATAAATGACAACGGAAGAGGCATCGATTCCTCAAAGAAATCGAGCCGGCAATATGGTCTGACGATGATGCAGGAGCGTTCAAAGCAACTCGGAGCAATATTAACAATAAGAGATAGTGAGTTTAGCGGTACGGAGATAATCGTAACAAAGGAGGACCATTAAAATGCAATGCTACAATGTGATAATTGCGGATGACCACCCCTTGGCAAGAGAAGGAATTCGAAGTGTACTTGAATCAGATCAGTCTTTTTGTATTGTAGGTGAAGCCACTGACGGCCATGAAGCCTTTGAACTTTGCCGTGAACTAGAGCCCGATCTACTCCTTTTAGATATCAACATGCCTAGATTAAGTGGACTGGAAGCAGTAAAAAAAATACGGTTATCCTTCCCTCAAATACACGTTGTGATGTTAACAGTATCAGATGATGTAAAGGATTTGTTCACAGCCATACAATTTGGAGCACAAGGTTATTTACTGAAAAATATGGAGCCGGATGACTGGATTGAGTATTTACATGCCCTCCTCGGTAATCACACAGAAATTTCCCGTGAGATTGCAAGTCAATTACTCTATCGTTTTCGTAGCGGTAATAGCTATGCTGACGAACCAAGCCCTCTTAGTTTGACGCCTAGAGAGTGTGAGATTCTATCAAGAGTAGCAAATGGCGACACGAACAAACAGATTGCCCATCAGCTTTTTATAGCTGAAAATACGGTGAAAAACCATATTAAAAACTTGCTCGAGAAGCTTCAGCTTGATAATCGCGTACAGCTTGCCGCCTATGCTGTTAGGCATGGTTTGACCTTAGAGTAAGAAAACATTAGAAGCCAACTTATCTTTCAGGTTGGCTTCTCTACTAGCGGATTCTATTTTTTATATCGTTAGCAGTCTGCTGAGGTATCCGTTTCAAGAGACTCTATCGATTTTTTAGCTTTCGACGAAGTTTCACTTGTTCATGGAGAAGCCGATCTTCTTCAGTTTGAATCTTGACTTGTGGTACCTGACGAGGTTTACCATTTTCATCAACAGCTACCATCGTCACAAATGATTCTGTAGTTAATGTACTTTTACCTGTGTCGACTTGAAAAGCCGTTACACGGACAAATACTGTAATAGATGTCTTTCCTGTGTAAACTACTCTACCTTCCAATTCTAGGAGATCACCAACTCGTGCTGGCGATAAAAAATCAACAGAGTCAATGGATACTGTTACAGTATTACTACCTGCATGCTTCATGGAAGTAATCGCTGCAACTTCATCGATATAAGCAAGTACTTTTCCACCAAAAATAGTACCATGATGATTCGTATCAGGCGGTAAGATTAAATGTGCTTGAATCGTTCGCATATTTCCTCCTCATTTTCGCTACCATTATTAAAACCCGTTAACTCATTTTTTACATTTAAAAATGCATAATTAATTACATGATCATCTTCAGGATATTCGCAAATTAAATCTTTTAATAACTGATTGAAAGAAATTAACTGATCATCTGTCAAAGCTTTCATAATATACTCTTTAAACTTCTCCTCATAATAATAAATCGATTGGGGGGACATAAGTTTTCGCTCCTTCTATTCATCGAAAGATGTAGCAATGAAGATACCTTATAGTATCCTTCTATAAAAATCCAGTTATATCATTATATCAAAATAGCAATTTACATCGAATAAAAGGTACCTACTTTCTAATAAAATTAGGTACCCCAAATCATTGCTTTTAAGTTAATTTACGATTGTCTCCTTAGAAGCATCACGTAATAACTTCGCTGCTTTTACCATATTCGTAAGTGCAGCAACCGTTTCTGACTCCTGTCGGGTTTTTAAACCACAATCTGGATTCACCCAAAACTGGTCCTTTGATAATACTGCCAGACTTTCTTGTAAAATATTCTCCATTTCAGCTACATCAGGAACACGTGGACTGTGAATGTCATAAACACCTAAGCCAATCCCCAGCTCGTATGGATTTTCTTTTAATGAGGATATCAATTCACCATGACTTCTTGATGTTTCTAATGAAATCACATCTGCGTCAAGTGCTCGAATTGGTTCAATAAAATCATTGAATTCACAATAGCACATATGTGTGTGAATTTGCGTTTCAGTCTTTACACTAGATGTCGCAAGTTTAAACGCATTAACAGCCCATTCTAAATAGCTTGACCAATTTTCTTTTCGAAGTGGTAATCCTTCACGAAGGGCAGGTTCATCGACTTGAATAATTTTTATGCCTGCTTGTTCTAATGCTTCTACTTCTTTGCGAAGAGCTAGCGCAATTTGATTGGCAACCGTCTCGCGAGGGAGATCATTCCGAACAAACGACCAATTTAATATGGTAACAGGTCCAGTGAGCATGCCTTTTACGTGTTTTGTTGTCAGTGTCTGTGCATGTACTACTTCCTTTACTGTCATAGGCTTCGTCCATTCTACATCTCCATAAATAATTGGCGGCTTCACACAACGTGATCCATAGGAAACTACCCACGCTTTTTCAGTAAATGCAAATCCTGTTAATTGCTCACCGAAATATTCGACCATGTCTGTTCGCTCAAATTCCCCGTGAACAAATACATCTAAACCAATATCTTCTTGAATCGAGATCCAGCGTGCTGTTTCTTCTCTTATAAATTGTTCATATTCTTCATCTGACAGCTCATTTTTTCGCCAGGCTGCACGAGTTTTCTTTACTAGTGCCGATTGTGGGAAACTCCCTATCGTTGTAGTTGGAAAATCCGGCAATGATAGTGCGCACTTTTGTGTTTCACGACGCACCTCAAAGCTTTCCATCCTTACAAAATCTTTATTTGATATCATTTTGATTAAATTTTCTACACGATTATTGTTTCGTACCGGGTGTGTAGCAAGCGCTTCGATGCATTGCATACTTTCCGATACAACACCCTCTTTTGCCCAATGCTGTGTACGTATGAAATGCCCAACATGGACAATCTCATTTATTTTTTCATCGGCAAATGATAGAGCGTTAAGCAAAACGGAATCCAGCTTTCGCTCGTTCACCGTTGTAACAGGTACATGCTGTAAACTACAAGAAGAGCTTAGCCATACATTGCTAGCTCCACTTAAAATAAGGACAGCCTGCACATCACTTGCTACCTCTGCTAAATTGGCCGACCAAATATCTCGACCATTTACAATCCCGATATTTAAAACTTTATCTTTCGGGAATCCCGATTTTCGAAGTGCCTCAAGGTTTTCTTTCTTCCCATGTACAAAGTCGAGTCCAATACCCGCAACTGGTAACTGAATAAGATTTTCATAGGATGTTAATGCCTCAAAATAAGTTTGCAGCATTACTTTGGCTTCTGGGACACTTTCTGTTAGCTGTTTATATATCTCTTCTACTAACTGTACTTCAGTTGAAGATAAATTTTTCGTTAGGGAGGGCTCTTCTAATTGAATCCACTCCGCACCAGCCTCTACTAGCTCTTTCAAAACTTTTGCATAGAGCGGAATTAACGCTAAAATAAACGCAGCCCGCGATTTTTCATCGTAACCTTTCGATAAATCAGCAAATGTATAGGGTCCGATTAATGTCGGTTTTGTTATAATGCCTAGTTCATTTTTTGCCTCTAAAAAATACGTTAGCAATCTATTTTCTGTTAAGTGTAGGTGTTGTCCCTCATATTCAGGCACAATATAGTGATAGTTGGTGTTAAACCATTTTGTCATTTCACAAGCAACTACCTGATCTGTCCCTCTTGCCATCGCATAATAGCGAGTTAATGTGGATTCATTTTCTAACGCACTGTTATAGCGATCTGGAATCACATTAAACATCAATGCTAAATCCAGCATACGATCGTAATACGTGAAATCCCCTATCGTTATTAAATCCAGGCCTAAAGCTTGCTGACGACCGATATGCTGCAAACGCAAAGCCTTCATCTGCTTTTCAAAATCTTGCTCAGTCATTTCTCTTTTCCAAAATCCCTCAACAATTCGTTTCCATTCACGGTTTTCTCCTATATAAGGATAACCAACTACAGTACTTACGATCTTCATATAATACGCCTCCTTTTCCTTTGCTCTACATAACCCCAAAAGAAAGAAGCTATTTCTTTGTTGAGAAATAGCTTCGGACATATCTATGCATGACTAAAAAGCGTAAATAAATTTACGTTCATTTCGCACAGAACACCACCTATTTCCACGTAGGTTTGGGTGTGTACTAGAACTAGGCAGGTCTCCTGACTTATCATCAACGCGCCTCATGCCTTCCCGTTTTCACAGTGGCTAACAGATTTGCTCCGAATTACAGTTGCGGGACAGTGTTGGATTTTCACCAAGCTTCCCTTTTAAGCTTACTCTCATAAGCACCTAATCTTACACGTTATGTAATTGGTTTACACTATAACATAAAAAGATATACTTATAAACTAAAATTTCCGACTTTTCAAACAGGATAATAGATAGTAAGTAATTATACCAAGTTAATCAAATAGTTTATTAAGTTAATTACCCTATAAAATAATATAATTCTCAGTTTAAAAATATATAATAGGATAAAGAATAGCACAATTTGTCAGTTCGTTTTTAAAGGATACCTAACTCAGCGATATTGCAATTAAATATTCAACTAAGGGAAGAAGGGTTCTGATGAAAATTAGTAAGTTTGGACAAGTAAATAACTTAACCATTGATGCCATACGCCATTATATGGATTTAGGATTGCTTGTACCTGAGAAAAAAGGCGGACATTACTTTTTTGATGATAACTGCCAAAAGGACTTAGAATTGATTATCGAATTTAAGTCAATGGGGTTTAGCTTGAATGAGATCAAAACAATTTTGACTTTCAAAAATCTTGGAATGCTTGCAGGGTATGAGGAAAATGCCTATTATCAGTCTTTATTCAATCATAAATACGAGAAGACAGAAGAGGAAATTGCAAGATTAACAGCCGCGAATGAAAAAATCAAAAAGAAAATCGATGAATTTAACGAGAGACCCGGACACTCCAAAGTGCCTATGGGGATTAATATAAACAACCTAAACCTTCTAGTCTGTCCAAAATGTGATGCTCCTCTTTCTCTTGAAAATGGCTCAATCAATAGAAATCAAATCATTGATGGAGACCTTGTCTGTAATTGCCAAACATATAAGGTTGAATCTGGAATCCTTTTATCCGGTACTTCCAATGAGATAGTTCCAATTTCAAGTTCAGATGAGTACATATCAGATTATATTTTAAATACTGATTCTTTTTATCTGGAGACTCTTCAAAAAGGACTACAAACAGTAAAGCGGAAAATTACAGGACTCGATTTAGAGAGTAAGGTAGTTCTTGAACCTGGTACTGGAATTGGATTCTTACTAAGAACGATTTATAATGTCCTTCCAGATAACTGTTTATATATTGCGGTTGATTATAATATTGAAAAGCAGAGGTTTCTAAAAAGCATCCTAGAAAGAACTGGAATCAAGAAAGATATTCTATTTATCTGTGCTGATTTCTCAGCAATCCCTATAAAAAAGAATTCTGTTGATATTATTATAGATAATGCGGGGACAAGCAATTACAGTTTTAAGCATACTGATTTTCTGATAGAGATGCTAGAAGATCTCATTAAGAAGGAGGCCTACCTACTGGGGACATACTTGGCCTTTAAGAAGTTTAGCGTCAATAGTAAAATTCTTCCCCAATATCGTGACAACTTCATTCCATTAAAAATACGCAGCAAAATCGAAGGACTCAAATTTAAGCTCATTGAGGAATTTGCATCGGATGTTTTAAGCAAAGGCGGTATCTATGAGGATTATTTCGTCCAAGGGGAAGAGGTTTTTAATTATTTGTTCTTTGGAAAAAGATAGGGTCCTCCCTATCTTTTTTATTTTTTTATTTAATAATTAGTTTTCTTGCCTATTGTTCCGGGGTTTAGCCAACCACTTACACTTGGTTTAACAAATGATTTAGTGATTGATAGTCACTGATTTAAGACCAAAGAGTATACCAGGAGGCAAAACTATGGAAACACGTTTAGACGAAAAAAAAGAAATTAGAAATTTGGGGCTCTATTCATCGGGGAAAATCATTTCCGTTTTCGGAACATCAATATATAACTTTGCCATCAGTTTCTACGTATTAAAGTTAACTGGTTCGGCATTAAGTTTTACCATTACATTGTTGCTTGGAATATTGCCGATGATACTTATTAATCCTTTTGCAGGAGTAATTGCAGACAAGGTTAATAAAAAGAAGATGATTATACTTATGGATTTTCTTAGCGGAACATTGTTTATTTCAATGTTTATCGTAAGCAGTTTTTGGGGCCTTCATCTATTACTCATTTATCTAACAGCTTTCTGTTCAACTATTTTTGTCACTTTTTTCGGAGTTTGTATGGAAGCGGCCAAACCGAATATCGTTTCTAGCAAAAGGTTGATGAATCTTAACTCTATTGGAAAAATCATAGACTCTATATCTTCCATACTTGGTCCAATGCTAGGTGGAATGGTCTTCGCTTTTTTCGATATAAGGATATTTATCATATTTAATGGGATTTGCTTTATTATTTCAGGATTGTCGATGCTGTTTATTGATTTTAACTTCAATAAGAGTTTACAGGAATCGGTCAAAGAAGCTGTAAAAATCGATTTTATCAAAGATATAAAAGACGGGTTTCAATATTTGTACGAGCGAAAGAATATTATGGGCCTGTTCCTGATTTTGATTTCATTAAACTTCTTTTTGAGTTTAGCAGTCACTATCCCTGTTCCATATATAATAAATACCATTCTGGAGCTAGGATCAAATACCTTCGGAGTCATCCAAGCTTCACTCCCAGTCGGCCTAATTGCTGGAGCCCTTGTTGTCAAGAAACTGACAGAGCGCATCCCTTATTCAGAACTAATAAGGGTTGTGACAATCTTCTTATCTGTTTGTATGATTGCGGCAGGACTTCCGCTAATATTTGAGGGTGCTCCATTCAGTCATATGATTTATGGCATTTATTATTCTTTACTGATGTTTAGCTTGGGGATTGTGATAGCTTTTATTGATATTCCTATAGCATATTTCATGCAAAAAGAAGTGCCCGAAGAGTACAGGGGCAGAGTAATGAGTATTGGAATAAGCATTGGAAAGACTATGACACCTGTGGCAATGGTAGTCTCCGGCTTTCTTCTCGAATTGATCCCACCATATGTCTTACCGATTGGGGGAGGGATTTTTTATTTGCTACTTAACCTCCTATACTCCAGAAAGATATCAATTAATCTATCTACCGAACTTAAATCTTCGTCCAACTGAGTTTTTCCTTGAGTAGCTAAAATTGATTTCCGTTGTGGAGAAGCGCATCCAGGGCCAGGCTCGAGCCTGTAAAATAAAAAGAGTTGGCTCCGGTTCTTAAGGAGAAGCCAACTCACGAATTTTTTTAGGGTGTGAAATGCAATGCAATAGTCACTTATTGAAACTATACATTCGATCGATTATTTACGCCAAAAAGTATTACAGTCTGCCTTGTCCAAAATGTTAAATTCAATAATTTTCTCAAGCAATTCATAGTTTACTGGCTCATTCCATTTAATTCGAAAAAGCCCTTTGGTAGCACTGTAGCCGGCTTGTGCAATGTCATCCGCAAAGTGCCCCATCCCAAATTCTTCAGGTGAAACGCTTAAATGATGCTTCGCTGTGGAAAAGCCGATAATATATGTGCCATGATCGGTAAACATAGGCTGATTCCATTTAAGTTCTGGTTGTAATTTAGGGAATTTTTCCAATATCCATTTAAAAATTTCTTCTACACGTTCCCGCTCTTGTGGTTCATCGATACCCGACAAATACTCTGTAAAAGCTTCTATGCTAATCCCTCCTACAATAAAAAATCCCTTTTGGATAATGATATCCAAAAGGGACGGGACGATGCAACTTTAAAAATTTCAGTCTCTATTTCTTACAAAGAATAGTCTGTCCACTTGAATAATGATTAATGGTACTATCGCCAATCCATAAACCATTAATAATTGTGAGCGACTTAATATTGCTACATCGAATAACCCAACTATCAAGACGATATTTAATAAGACGAAACCAATAAGAAACGCTATCCAAACAGTTAAATTAGAGAATAATCCGATCTTAAATATTGATTCATCTGAACGACAGTTAAATCCATGGAACAATCTTGATAAACATAAAGTTGCAAAAGCCATCGTGGTAGCTACCATTGAATCCCCGGTGGCTAATCCTATTTGGAAGGCAATAATGGTTACGGCTGCAATGATTAAGCCTTCCATCCCTACCTGAGAGACAAACTTCTTATTTAATAAAGACTCATCGATATTTCTAGGCTTTTCATCCATTAGTTTTTTGTTATGTGGCTCTAACCCAATGGCAATAGCAGGTAAACTATCTGTTAACAGGTTAATAAATAACAAATGAACCGGTGCAAATGGCGCTGGCAAGGCAAATAATGTTGCATAGAGCACGACCAAAATGGCTCCAGTATTACCTGATAGTAAAAACTTAATCGCATTTTTGATATTCGCATATAAACTTCTACCATTTGAAATGGCTTTAACAATAGTCGAAAAGTTATCATCCGTTAAAACCATGGAAGAGGCATCTTTTGCAACTTCTGTACCCATGATGCCCATTGCTACGCCAATGTCTGCTTGCTTTAACGCAGGTCCATCATTGACTCCATCCCCCGTCATCGCCACGACATTCCCTTTGTCTTGCCACGCTTTTACAATACGAATTTTATGTTCTGGAGACACTCGGGCATATACTGAGATGTTTTGAACTTTATCTCTCAATTCTTTATCTGATAAATGTTCTATTTCCTTACCTTCAATTGCTTCTGAAGGGTCCTTCAATATCCCGATTTGTTTGGCAATCGCTGCTGCCGTAATTTTATGATCTCCTGTAATCATCACTGGTTTAATGCCAGCTTTGATACAATCGGCTACAGCTTGTCTTGATTCTACTCGTGGTGGATCCATCATCGCCACTAAGCCGACAAAGGTTAAGTCCATTTCATCTCTTAAACTTATTCCGAGGGACTTTACTTCTTTATAGGCAAATGCAAGTACTCGTAATCCTTCATTAGAAAACTTATTGTTTGCTTGTTTAATAGCCTCTATTTGCTGCTTTGAAATGTTGGATACCCCTTGAGCATTTTCAATTTTTACAAGTCGAGACAGGAGGACATCAACTGCCCCCTTTGTAATCATAATATATCGATCGCCTACTCGGTTAACCGTACTCATTAATTTTCTGGTTGAATCAAATGGTACTTCTCCAAATCTCTTATACATCTCTCGTATATTCAGCTCGTCTATATTATATTGGTTACCCATCCGAACTAACGCTATTTCTGTTGGATCTCCTATTTCTTTCTCTTCGAAGGTAACCGAATTATTACATAGTAAAGCCAAGTGCATCAATTTATGGTGAACTTTATTATCCAGGTGCAGCTGATCATGTTGGACAACCTTTTCACTTACATATAATTTTTGCACGTTCATTTTATTTTGAGTAAGCGTTCCTGTTTTATCGGAACAAATAACCGAAATACTTCCTAGACTTTCGACTGCATGAAGTTTGCGAACAATTGCATTTTCCTTAGCCATTTTCTGTGTTCCAAACGCGAGAACAATGGTCACAATAGAGCTTAATGCTTCTGGTATTGCGGCAACCGCTAATGATACTGCGAACATAAATGAATCTACTAACTCACGCCCACGTAGAATATCCAGTGCAAAAATGATTAGACAGATGACAATAATCCCGATTGCAAGCCGTTTTCCAAAATCTTCGAGGCTTACTTGGAGAGGTGTTTTCTTCTCTTTGGCATTATCTAGTAAGTTCGCAATCTTACCAATCTCCGTCTCCATTCCGATAGATGTCACTATCGCTTTTCCACGTCCATTTGTTACGAAACTGCCAGAGAAGACCATATTTGTTTTATCACCGAGAGCCACTTCTTGATCATGAATCACATTCACCATTTTCTGGATCGGAAGTGATTCCCCGGTTAGAGAACTCTCGTTGATCTGTAAGCTATGACTTTCAAAAATACGTCCATCCGCGCTAATAAAATCGCCAGCATCTAACAGAAGAATATCTCCCACAACAACCTCTTTTGAAGGGATTTCAGCAACTTGTCCATCCCGTAATACTCTTGCTATCGGAGCAGCCATTTCTTTCAAGCTATCCAACGATTTTTCAGCTTTTATCTGTTGTACTGTACCAAGTATGGCATTTAAAATGATAACCACCCAAATAACGATTGAACTTTCTACTTCTCCTAAAAATACAGAGATTAAAGCAGCTACCATTAGGATAATCACTAAGAAGTCTTTAAATTGTTCTAGAAAAATAATCATTGCACTTTTCGGTTTGCTCTCACGAAGTTCATTATAACCATACTTTTTGTGCCTCGATCGAACTTCATAATCTGTCAATCCTTGCTGTGTTACCTCAAGTTCATTCATTACTTTTTGTATAGGTTCCCTGTAGTATTCTGACACATTCATATAATTATATCCCCCATATTCTAGTAATTCGTTTTCCTTGATCACTGGCAAAAGGAACTCTCAATAAAACTATTTTTCCCCATAATTCATGAACGACTTTGCTATTAAACTCCCTAATAGGAAGCACCCCTGTGAGTGAAGTACTATAAAATTATATGTAGGAGAAGGTAAAATATGAGAATTTATTTCTAATAATATAATTAAAAATATGAGATCAAATCTAACTAGAGATTACAAATAGAGAATAATTACAAAAAGCGCTAATTCATTTTTTTGAATTAACGCTTATGTAGACATATAAAACTTCTGAGATACTAGATTTTGAATATCCCTATTAAGATTAAAGCAATTCCTGGCAGGAAAGTAAGTTTCTTCACCCATTTCATATTTCTAAAGATTAAACCTATATTAATACCTGCTATAACAAAAATGACACTCGAAACTGTTACAACAATTGAGAATAATATAGGCGGCAAATCAATTAAAGCCGCACCGATCCCTGCACCAAATGAATCCAAAGACAATGCCAAACCTAGAAATAAGGCTTCAGTGCTTCCAATAGTTCCAGAGCGATCAAAATCGGCTTCTGTAGGTTTTTTTAATATCTTAATGATCAGGCCCAGCCGTTTAATCTCTAGATCAACAATTTTAATAGTACTTTTTCGTTTTTCCGAAGTATCCTGGGAAGTTAGGAATTGGTAAAGAACCCAAATCCCGATTGCTATCAGGATGATTCCACCCACTCTTTCCGCTGCTTCATAGGAGATAAATAATTCGATAATCGAACCAATACCCATTGCCGTTAATAATACAATGAAAGTGCAGGCAAAGATGATCACAAATGATTTAACTGGTATCGTAACCTTACGCATTCCATAAGTTAAGCCGACAGTGAAACTATCAAGACTTACTGCAATCCCTAAGAGCAGTAGTGAAAGTAAGTCACTCATTTTTTTCTCCTTTCAGACGTTACTACCCTCTTATCGTATGAACTGACTTTGAAAAGTGTCCCCTCTTTCACACTACCTCTAGAAATCTACACTAGTTGTTGAACCATTTATTGTGGGAAGGCTTCTTGTTTAGAAACGCGTACCATATTGTCAGGAAAGTATTTCTTAAAATACTTCTCTACTTTTACATGTAATTCTTGTTGATACCACTGCGATAATTCATGAGCCTCAAATAATTGAGGCATTCCTAAACGTGCAGAACGTTTCCCCATAGAGCCATCGCCAATGCTTAATGTATCAATCCAAATATGATCAACAACTCCTTCTAACATATTGGGGAAATCAGGGGTAAATGGCAAAGCAGGTGAAATAGAGGCTTGAGTAGGTATTCCCGCATCATGCACTGCCTTTAAAGCTTTTAACCTCAATTTTATACCTGGAGCATATGGAGCAAATATCCTCTTTATATCTTCTCTGTCTGTTTCAACCGTCATTGAGACAAGAACTTTACTTTTCTCCTTCAACCTTGCTATTAGCTCAATATCCCGTTCAATTAGCGGACTTCTTGTTTGAATTTGTAGAAAGTCTGGTGGATCTTCAATCATCGCTTCTAATAATCCTCGCGTTATATTGCTTTTCCTCTCAATTGGTTGATAGGGATCTGTTGCAGAGGACATAAATATATTCACAGGGTTATTTTTCTTGCGAAGCTTCTTGATTTCATTCCGATAATTTTCTGCAGCATTTATTTTAATATCCACCCATTCTCCCCAGGGAATGTCTTTAAATTTTTGAATCGGCATTTCCCTGACATAACAATAAAGGCAAGAAAAACTACATCCACTATATGGATTAAGAGAATGGGTGAATCCAACATCCAAATATCCTTTTGCTTCCGTTAATATTTTTCTGGAAAGTATTTCTTTTAACTGGATATTCATTTTTATCTCTCCTTTCCATTTGCTTTGATCATGAGTACTTTTTATCCATTCTCTTCGATATAACTGATTTAATAGATGTTTCTTTATAGAGTTAATCCTTAGCTTGGTATTTTCTTTTTGCATTTCACAATTAACTAATTTTTTTAAAGTCACGGTTAATCTAGTTAAAAAATATTAGAGGAATAATAAACAAACCTTGATGCAGTATATGGTAATACTGCATCAAGGTTTGTATTGATATAGGTGATTTTATACTATTACTTCGTCATGAAGTTACTGCTGTATGATTTGAATCAGGTTTCCACATGTATCGTCAAAGATGGCTATTTGGATTTCGCCCATTTTTGTCGGTTTCATCGTAAACTTTACACCTTGTTCTACTAATCGGTTGTATTCTGCTTGAATATCCCCAACTCCGAACATTGTGACTGGGATACCTTCAGCAAATAACTTTTCTTGATACTCTTTTGCAGCCGGATGGTTATTCGGTTCCAGTAATAGTTCGGTACCCTTTTGGTCCTCGGGGGAAACTAGCGTTATCCATCTATATTCTCCTGTAGGGACGTCATGCTTTAATTCAAATCCGAGCGTTTCTGAATAAAATTTCAGTGCCTTCTCTTGGTCTTCTACAAAAATACTCGTAACAATAATTTTCATACTGTTTTGGCCTCCTTTGATAGTTATAGTTATAATGCATGGTGTGCTTTACTGATAATCTGGGTGCAGGCAATTCATCATACACATTTGTCAGAATTGCTGTTCCAATAAAATTATTCTATCCATCCTTTCAACAAATCCTTGAGTGGTTCATTGTTGAATACAAGTACTCGATATTTTCCCTTTCGCTCTGATATGACGAGTCCCGCCTCTTCCAAAATGGAAAGATGTTTTGCAATCGCTTGTCGCGAAATGGAAAGATTATGATTCATAATCAATCGTACTGTGAGCTCATACAACGTTTGCTCGTTGCCTTCTTTTAGTTCGTCTAATATTAGCCTTCTAGTCGAGTCGCCTAGTGCTTTGAAGATTGCGTCTTTGTTCCAATTCATCTCTTGAGTATAAGCAACTATTTGGTTGCTTGTCAAACATAAGAAACTATTTGGTTGTGTATGATTTTAGCTTTGCTTTTATCGATACAAACGCAATAATCTATATTAGTTTGAATATAAAAAATCGTATTTAAAAGGAGATAGTATCCTTTTAAATACGATTATCTATTTTAATTAAGATATAATTATTTTAAGTCTAGTCTAGTCTTATTCAACCGTAACGGATTTAGCTAGGTTACGTGGTTTATCAACGTCACAGCGACGGTGAAGTGCTGCATAGTAGCTGATTAGTTGAAGCGGTACTACAGATACAAGTGGTGTTAGTAATTGGTGAACTTTCGGGATGACGAAGCGATCGCCTTCTTCTTCGATTCCCTCCATTGAAATAATGCATGCGTTAGCTCCGCGCGCTACGACTTCTTTCACATTACCACGAATATTTAACGACACTTGCTCTTGTGTAGCTAAAGCAAATACTGGTGTACCCTCTTCGATTAGAGCGATTGTACCGTGCTTTAACTCCCCACCAGCAAAACCTTCTGCTTGAATATAAGAGATTTCTTTTAGTTTTAACGCACCTTCTGAACTTACATAGAAGTCTAAGTTACGTCCGATGAAGAATGCATTTCGTGCAATTTTTAAATAGTCTTCTGCAATTTGCTCTAGCTCTTCTTTCGAATCAACCATTGTTTGAATGCCGTTTGCAGCAATCGCTAATTCTTGTTTTAAGTCAAAATCGATTTCTTTCCCTTTTGCTTTCCCTGCAACATAAGCAGCAATCGAAAGTACAGCAACCTGTGCCACATATGCTTTCGTTGATGCAACCGCAATCTCGGGACCTGCATGTAATAACAATGTATAGTCCGCTTCACGAGAAAGCGTAGACCCCGGTACATTTGTAACTGTTAATGCTGGGTAACCCATTTCTTCTTTTACTTTCACAAGTACTTGACGGCTATCTGCTGTCTCCCCTGATTGGGAGATGAAGATAAATAATGGCTTTTCAGATAAAAGTGGCATATTATAGCCAAATTCACTTGAAATGTGAACCTCTACTGGAATTCCAGCAATTTTTTCGAAATATTGTTTTCCGATTAAACCTGCATGGTAACTAGTTCCTGCCGCAATAATATATAAACGATCCGCTTCTTTAATCGCTTCTAGAATATTGTCATCAATTGTTAAGTCATCATCAGAATTGCTATATGCTTGGATGATTTTACGAACAACAGCAGGTTGCTCATCCATTTCTTTCAACATGTAATGAGGGTATGTTCCCTTTTCAATATCACTTGCATCTAGTTCTGCTTTAAATGGTTTACGTTCAACAGGTTTGCCTTCTAGTGTTGAAATTTCAACTTTATCTCTGTGAACTAATACTACTTCTTTGTCGCGTAGCTCTACGAATTGATCTGTAACTTGCAGCATTGCCATTGCATCTGAAGCAACAACGTTAAAGCCATCTCCCACACCTACTAATAATGGAGATTTGTTTTTTGCTACGTAGATTGTATCCTCATCTTCTTGGTCAAGTAGTGCTAACGCATATGAGCCATGTAATAGGGATAACGTTTTACGGAATGCCTCTACTGTTGATAATCCTTCTTTTGCAAATAAATCAACTAGCTGAACAATAACCTCTGTATCTGTATCTGATTTCATTTGAATGCCTTTAAGGTAAGCTTTTTGCAATAAGTGATAGTTTTCAATTACCCCATTGTGAACTAAAGTATAGCGACCTGTTGTACTTTGATGAGGGTGTGCATTTAATTGGTTGGGTACCCCATGAGTTGCCCAACGAGTATGTCCAATTCCAATTGTTGCATCAATATCATCGTCTACGGCTGTACGTAAATCAGCAATACGCCCTTTTTCCTTAAACACCGTAATTCCTTCGTCGTTGCGAACAGCGATACCAGCTGAGTCATATCCACGGTATTCTAATTTCTCTAATCCTTTTAATAAAATTTCCTTTGCATCAATTTCACCATTATATCCAACGATTCCACACATAATATATTAATCCTCCATTTTTAAAGCAATACCAAAAAAGACAAACTAAAAAGAGTGAGCTTTAGAATACTATGCAGGAATTCTGTCTAATTCCTCTTCATAGGTATAGCTCTATGTTTTGATATTGCTTTTGCTATTTAGTTGCCTTTTCGTTTTTCTGTCCATAGAATTACTTCTACGTTTTAAAACGAAACTATCGACCGGGCATGCGATCGGGAGGTATCCGCCGAAGATTCGATAATCCTCCACCTCGTCAACTAAGGATGAAAACTACCATCCGATTTCCTTAGCTCAGGCGCTATAATTGTTTTCCTTTTTACTTGTATCGCGCTAAACCTTTCCTCCTTACGATGCGCTAGCTTGAAAATTTGAAGAAAACTGGAATATTCTTCAAAATGTTTTTTTCAAGCACCTTCATCATACAGAATATGCTTCAAATCGTCAATCATCCAGTCATATTTCCTAATTTCTGATATATTAATCTCTAATTTCAGCCACTAATTTCAACGATCACCTTCACTTTCATGTTGCCTGAAAAAATCCACTGGAGGCTCAAGCTGAAAGCATCCAGTGGATAGTTTAATTAGAAAATATAATTTAAACTATAGCTCTTTTTCTTTTAGTAAATTTACGATTTCACGATTGAATGCTGGTAAATCCTTTGGTGTACGGCTTGAAACAAGCTGTTTTTGGCATACAAAAACTTCTTCGTCATGGAACTTAGCCCCAGCATTTTCTAAGTCAACTTGAATTGACTTATAGCCCGTAATATCGCGACCTTCTAAAGATCTGGCTGTAATTAAAAGTTGTGGTCCATGACAAATAGCAAATACCGGTTTCATATCACTCATGAATTTTTTCGCAAATGCTACAACACGATCATCATCTCTTAATAAGTCCGGCGAGAATCCTCCAGGAATGAATAAAGCATCAAAATCGTCCGGGTTTACGTCATCGATTCCATAATCGATTTCTACACGAACTTCTCCCTGTTTTCCTCGAATCGCTTTATTTCCCTCTTTATCAATCGTTACGACTGTATGTCCTGCTTCTTGAAGTGCTTCCTTGGGACTCGTAAATTCAATATCCTC
Organism: Lysinibacillus sp. SGAir0095; assembly: GCF_005491425.1. NCBI lineage: Bacteria > Bacillati > Bacillota > Bacilli > Caryophanales > Bacillaceae > Lysinibacillus > Lysinibacillus sp. SGAir0095. The sequence goes on from NZ_CP028083.1 coordinate 3,923,435, forward strand.
AAACAAATCAGTAATTAATGTGGCTACTTTTGCCATTTGCTATCACTCCTTTCAAACTTACTATTTCCCTTTTATAAGACAAATAAACAAAGAAAGAAGGATGTTCAATTAGAAAAACCAGTAAACTCGACTGTAGTTAATACAATTGGTTTACTGGTGATATTTTAAGTTATTCAGTTAGCCCTAATTCTTGACGAACAACGTCTGAAATTCGGTTTACGTAGCTTTCACATTCCTCTTCAGTTGCGGCTTCTACCATTACGCGAACAAGTGGCTCTGTACCAGATGGTCTTACCAATACTCGTCCATTTCCTGCCATTGCTGCTTCTACTTCTGAAATTGCTTTCGCAACTTTTTCATTTTGTGTTACAGCATGCTTATCCACTACTCGCACATTCACCAACTTTTGTGGAAATACTTTCATTTCAGCAGCAAGTTCTGATAAACGCTTATCTGTCGCTTTCATGATATTGACAAGCTGGATAGCCGTTAATAATCCGTCACCTGTTGTATTGTAGTCCAAAAATACGATATGGCCTGATTGCTCTCCACCGAGGTTGTACTCGTTTGCTCGCATTTCTTCAACAACATAACGATCTCCAACTGCCGTTTTCACACTTGTCATCCCGTTTTCATCTAGTGCTTTATAGAAGCCTAAGTTACTCATAACAGTTGATACAACCGTATTTTTCTTTAAACGACCTTTACTGTTTAAGTATTTACCGATAATGAACATGATTTGATCACCATCGACGATTTGTCCTTTTTCATCGACTGCAATCAGTCTGTCTCCATCTCCGTCAAATGCCAGACCTACATCAGCTCCACGCTCTAAAACAAGAGCTGCAAGTTTTTCAGGATGCGTTGACCCAACACCATCATTAATATTTAGCCCATTTGGCGATGAACCCATTGATGAAATATCAGCTTCTAAGTCTGCAAATAGATGTGTAGCTAACTGTGATGTTGCACCGTGAGCACAATCTAATGCTACATGGATTCCCAAGAAGTCTTCTTCCACCGTTTGCTTTAAGTATGAAAGGTATTTTTGTCCGCCCTCGAAGTAGTCACTTACCGCGCCTAAATCACCACCGACTGGACGTGGTAACGAATCCTCTTCTTGTTCGAGCAGATTTTCTATCTCAGCTTCCTGAGCATCAGTTAATTTAAATCCATCAGGACCGAAAAACTTAATTCCATTATCAGCCACTGGATTATGAGAAGCGGAAATCATAACGCCTGCATCAGCATTCATAACACGTGTTAGATAAGCTACACCAGGAGTACTGATTACACCTAATCGCATAACTTCTACTCCAATTGAAAGTAGCCCAGAAACTAATGCACCTTCAAGCATATGTCCAGAAACCCTTGTATCTCGTCCAATTATAACCTTTGGGCGTTCCGTCACATGCTTAGTAAGTACGTACCCACCAACACGACCCAATTTAAATGCTAGTTCAGGTGTTAACTCTGAATTGGCGACACCACGTACGCCATCAGTTCCGAAATATTTTCCCATTACTTTTCTCTCCTTCAATGCTAGACATTCCATGCTTCATATACAAAATCTTATCCTTTAAAGATTCTAAGAAATACACTTAAGAATTTGTATCTGTATTGTTTTCTTCGTCAGCAGGTGTTTCTTCTTCTGGAGTTGTCTCTCCAGTATTTGTTCCTTCTTCTACTACTTCTTCTTCTGGTTCTGTTCGTCCTGGCACAGGTTCTTGTCCATCTGCATTTTCATCCTCTGTTTCGGTTACTGCCTTAGTAACATTAGCTTGTACCTCAATGGTATTTTTTGAAACCTTCGTTACTCCATTTGGTAGAGGTACTTTCACTTCATAGGCACCAGATTTTTGAATTTCTGATATGTCAAATTCTACTTCTAACCTTGTGATAGGGTCAATAATTGATTTTGGACCAAACACTTCAATGACTTTCGTCTGAGAGGTTATGCTATTGATTGTAACCCCATCCATTGGTGTTCCTGTTTGCCTTATGGTTAGAGGTACTTTTCGACTATACTCTTTCACATCAACATTCACTTTAACTATCTCAGGGTCAATAGTCACATCTAGCTTGTTCAAGCTACTGTCAAGTACTTTCACATTCGCTTCTTTACTAAATGAATTTGTAATTCCTTCTTCACTATTGACCGTTGCTTTTACAAAACTAATACTTTCAATTACACTTTTAGCACCCGTAACAAAAACAGTGCTTGGCTCTGCTGTCATGCCAACTAGCTCGTAACCTTCTGCTATTAGACTGTTATTTATCTCTGGTTCTATTTTCACTTCTTCTGTTACTTTTTCCTCTATGCTAATATCAATGACTTTAGGATCAATGGTCACATCTAATTTAGGTGAAAAGTTTTCATGTTGAATTGTAACACTATGCTCACCTATTAGCAGTGAATTTAAGTCAACGAACACCTTAAAGTCTTTTGTTAACTTTGTTTTTAATACAATTTGCATCGGACCTTCGATTGTAACATCGACTGTTTCAGGTAACCCTGAAACAATTAGATTTTCAGTATCATAATAAACCTCTAGTGGAACATCTGTAATAATATCCATTTGTGGACTTGACGGAGAGGTTTGCCCGTCATCTAATTGAGCTTTCGCGTAAAAGAACAGTAAGAGGGCTAAAATGAGGGCTGTTACACGTAATGCCCAATAACTATCAAATAGTTTATCCATTTCTTTTCCCCCTCCAAGTCCACTTAGAGGCAAAATCCGAATCTTGTTCAGGTCCAAACCACAATTTTCTTAATTGTGTTTCGAATTCCTCTATTGATAGATTTCGATATAAATTACCGTTACGAGTTAAGCTGATAGCCCCAGTTTCTTCTGAGACAACAATTGTAATTGCATCCGTAACTTCACTTAAGCCAACTGCTGCTCGGTGACGCGTTCCTAGTTCTTTTGAAATAAAAGTACTTTCCGATAATGGTAAATAACAAGCAGCCGAAATAACTTTATCTTTTTGTACTATCACTGCACCGTCATGTAGTGGTGTGTTAGGTATGAAAATATTAATTAGTAATTCTGAAGTAATTTCTGCATTTAATTTAATTCCAGTTTCAATATATTCTGTTAAGCCCGTTTCATTTTCAATTGAAATAAGGGCACCTATTCGTCGTTTTGCCATATAGCTTACAGCCTTTTTCATTGCTTCTACTAAACGTGTTTGTTCATCTTCCAATTGCCCGGTTGAACGCTGAAAAATCTTTCCTCGACCTAATTGCTCCAATGCTCTTCTTATTTCAGGAGTAAAGATAATTATGATGGCTAAAAAACCGTAGTCAATTATTTCTTGCAGGAACCAACCGAGGGTATCTAAACCGAAAACGACAGTTGCGAACCTGGCAAAGATAATGACAAATATCCCTTTTAATAACTGAACAGCCTTCGTTCCTTTAATGAGGGTTAATAATTTATAAATTACGTACCAAACTAATAGTACATCTAATATGCTAAACACAATATTTACAGGCGTAAAGTCTGTAAATTGCTCAATAATTTGCATGTGGCATCCCCCACTTTTTCCTTGCTATTTCATTTATATCAATTACATCACGGTGTTATTACGCAAAAACGGAAAATTGTTAAACAATAAAAATCAATTGGATAAAATGATTGCTAGTACTATTATTACCTAATTAATGCAATAAATATATGCAGCCTTCAACCTTATCAGGCTGTCAAATTCCCGTTAAACGAATTTTGGGAAGCATCTAACTCTTACTTATTTTGATAAAAATAGTATACCATAATTCATACATATAAAGCTTTTATCAAGCAAAAAGTCTACTCCTAAAGAGTAGACTTTTTGCTTTTCTTATTTGATGGGGATACCTTATTCTTCAAACAAGTTCATAAAATCATTGCCCATGGCTTTCATCTCATACCACAGCCATTCAAATACCTGGTCAATTTCTTTTATTTGCCCTGTCACAACGGAAGTAGAGGCCATATATTCTCCGTTTATAACGATTACATCACCATCGACTTCACCTTCAATAATAAGATCGCCGTTTTTTACAACAATATCGCCTTTAACGACTTCACCTTCTGGCACAATAACAGTTTGCCCATCTACTATCAGATTCGGTTGTTTTGTAACCGAAAATTCATCATTTGAATAACTACTTAACATCGTTGCACTCATAAATAAGAAAAACACAGCTGCTGCCACCATAATTGGATGCCGTCTAAACCATTTCTGTATGCCTACCCTATTTTTACCTTTAGGTAGACGCTTCATTACTTTTTCCTCAAAATGCGGAGGTGCTGTAATATGAGCTGCACTCTTAACAAAAGCAATCGTGTCACTCAACTCGTGCATATGTTGTCTACAATCAGAGCACAATTGCAAATGTTTCTTCAGCTGTTGTTCATGTTCACGACTAATATCGCCATCTAAATATTCGTGCATATAGTCAACAATGTATTGTGGACACGTACTCATGCGGTTACCCTCCTACAGATTGTTTAATTGCTTTCTTAGCGCTTCACGCCCTCGATGGATTCTTGTTTTTACCGTTCCTAAAGGCATATCTAAGATTTCACTAATTTCTTGTAATGATAATTCTTCTATATATTTCAAGACGATGACTGAACGATACTTATCGGGCAGCCTACTAATTTCATACTGAATTCGATCCTGCAGCTCCATCTGTTGCACAGTTTCTTCTGGTAATTGTTCGCTTGATGCAATCTGCGAATACATATTCAATCCTTCTGTACCTGCTACTTCTGCATCTAAGTAATAATCTGGCTTTTTCTTTCTAATTCGATCAATACACAGATTCGTTGCAATTCGATACAGCCATGTTGAAAATTTCCTTTTCTGATCAAATGTATGAAGGTTTATGTATGCACGGACAAATGCTTCCTGCGAGATATCTTCCGCTTCTTGCTTATTGCCGAGCATACGATAGCATATTTGGTATAACTTGTGCTGGTAGAGGCTCACAATATCTGAAAATGCGTTTTGATCACCTTTTAGCACTTGCTTTATTCTCTTGTTCACTAACGCATCCATTTATGTTTTCCTCTCCACCTTTACGGCTTATTATTATGTACGCAAGACTTTAAAAAAAGTTTCGCGGATTTTGAGAGATTCTATAAAATTTTAATCCCTAAGAGTATAAATTAGTATATTTTACCAAAAAATACAAGAGCCGAAAACACTAAATTACACAAGCTTTTCACCAAGTAGCGATCCCATTAATGCAACAGCAACATCTGCAGTCTTATTTCGTTCATCAAGAATTGGATTAACTTCAACAAATTCAGCCGATGTAATAATTCCTTCTTCCTCCAGCATTTCCATTGCCAGATGACTTTCTCTGTATGTTATTCCCCCTGGTACCGGTGTTCCTACTCCAGGTGTATATAAAGGATCAAGTCCATCTAAATCTAACGATAAATGAATTCCATCTACTTTTCTATTCTTCAAATAAGCAATTGACTCTTCAATGATTCTCGTCATACCCATTCGGTCAATTTCATGCATCGTATATACTTTAATGCCCTTTTCTTTTATTAATTCTCGTTCTCCTGGGTCGACGGAACGAGCCCCTATAATAATAATATTTTCAGGTTTAACTTTCGGTTTAGGTCCACCAATATGAACTAATCGCTCGTCTCCTAAGCCAATACTTACTGCTAGTGGCATACCATGGATATTTCCTGAAGGTGAAGTTGAAGGAGTATTTAAATCTGCATGCGCATCATACCAAATAACACCTAAGTTTTCATAGTGTTTGGCTAATCCCGCAAGTGTACCGATTGCAATACTATGGTCACCACCTAAAACTAGTGGGAATCTCCCTTGTTCGATCACTTCAGAAACTTTATTTGAAAGCTGTGTACATACTTCCACAACCTCTTTTAAATTTTTTAAATTTGTATCCATTTGCGTATTGTTCAATGGTCGTTTCACTACAATATCGCCTTCATCTTTAATCTCATACCCAAGACTTTCTAATCTTTCAGAAACATCTGCATAACGAATTGCACTCGGCCCCATGTCCACCCCACGTCGTTGTTGACCGTAGTCAGATGGTGCTCCAATAATAGAAATATGTTTTTTCCCCAATTTAATGACCCCCTTGTCGATATTCTCTATTCTATATGGAAAAGCCCTAATGGCTCAACTCAACAAAATTTTGAATATTTATTCATTTATTATTCTTAATTTGGCTGCAAAAAATCATAAATGTGGCTAGTGAATCTAATAGGTTATATAGAAGAAGATATAAGGGTTTTTAAGGTAATAAAAAAATCCCCCACTCTATTGAGCAAAGGATTGGAATTATGTATTCTTGTTAAGAAATGGCTGGGGTACCAGGATTCGAACCTGGGCATGACGGAATCAAAATCCGTTGCCTTACCGCTTGGCTATACCCCAAAAATGGTGGAGGGGGACGGATTCGAACCGCCGAACCCGAAGGAGCGGATTTACAGTCCGCCGCGTTTAGCCACTTCGCTACCCCTCCAGATGAAAAAATTATGGTGGAGGATGACGGGCTCGAACCGCCGACCCCCTGCTTGTAAGGCAGGTGCTCTCCCAGCTGAGCTAATCCTCCATAATCAGGTAAGTATTTTCATCTATATAATATTATTGGTGACCCGTACGAGATTCGAACTCGTGTTACCGCCGTGAAAGGGCGGTGTCTTAACCACTTGACCAACGGGCCTATATATGTATTTTTGTCAATGTTTCGAACAAGACAAGATTTATAATAACATCATTTTTTTTCAAATGCAACTACTTTTAGCATCTTTTTTAAAATTAATTATAAAATCTAATTTAGCCTAAAATGAATTAAATCAAAATTATTTATTTTTAGTGTTAGATGCTAGCTTTTGTCTATTTTCTGGCAAAAAAAATGGCTCCGAAGGTAGGACTCGAACCTACGACCAACCGGTTAACAGCCGGTTGCTCTACCACTGAGCTACTTCGGAACAATAATATTCTATTCAATTATTTACTGCACATTTATTATTATAATAATTCAGAAAAAATATGCAAGTATTTTAACTAAAATAATTTAAAATTAAGAAAACTTTTCTAAGTTTGAGTGTACGAGAATATAGTATGTTAGTAATTGAATTTTTCTTCAAAACCTTGAATCTTTTGTTTGACTGGTTATTTCTTGTTCAGAGCTTTTATTGACAATTCCTTCACATTGACTTGATTTTTGGCTTCTGCAATCCACTAGCGCCTTCAGAGAAGGAAATTCATCTTATGACCTCTCTATACGATTATTAGTGTGTTCGTTTATACTAGCAGCTAAAATCCTTTCACTAAAAAATGAATCCGTTTATGTAATGATCTTTATTCCTCCATAATTTAAACCCCTTTTACTCTAAATAGAAGAGAACTCTAGGAAAAATAAAAAAGCCACTACTGACTAAATCAGTAACGACTTCTTGAGCCTAGCGACGTCCTACTCTCACAGGGGGAAGCCCCCAACTACCATCGGCGCTAAAGAGCTTAACTTCCGTGTTCGGTATGGGAACGGGTGTGACCTCTTTGCCATCATCACTAGACCTTTATTTAACTTATTATGTATAGAGAGTTTGTTCTCTCAAAACTGGATAAAGACATTGAATGCGTTCAAGATTTGGTTAAGTCCTCGATCGATTAGTATTCGTCAGCTCCATGTGTCACCACACTTCCACCTCGAACCTATCTACCTCATCGTCTTTGAGGGATCTTACTTACTTGCGTAATGGGAAATCTCATCTTGAGGGGGGCTTCATGCTTAGATGCTTTCAGCACTTATCCCGTCCACACATAGCTACCCAGCGATGCCTTTGGCAAGACAACTGGTACACCAGCGGTGTGTCCATCCCGGTCCTCTCGTACTAAGGACAGCTCCTCTCAAATTTCCTACGCCCACGACGGATAGGGACCGAACTGTCTCACGACGTTCTGAACCCAGCTCGCGTACCGCTTTAATGGGCGAACAGCCCAACCCTTGGGACCGACTACAGCCCCAGGATGCGATGAGCCGACATCGAGGTGCCAAACCTCCCCGTCGATGTGGACTCTTGGGGGAGATAAGCCTGTTATCCCCGGGGTAGCTTTTATCCGTTGAGCGATGGCCCTTCCATGCGGAACCACCGGATCACTAAGCCCGTCTTTCGACCCTGCTCGACTTGTAGGTCTCGCAGTCAAGCTCCCTTGTGCCTTTACACTCTACGAATGATTTCCAACCATTCTGAGGGAACCTTTGGGCGCCTCCGTTACCTTTTAGGAGGCGACCGCCCCAGTCAAACTGTCCACCTGACACTGTCTCCTACCCGGCTTACGGGTATGGGTTAGAATTTCAATACAACCAGGGTAGTATCCCACCGACGCCTCCCTCGAAGCTGGCGCTCCGAGTTCTCTGGCTCCTACCTATCCTGTACAAGTTGTACCAAAATTCAATATCAGGCTACAGTAAAGCTCCACGGGGTCTTTCCGTCCTGTCGCGGGTAACCTGCATCTTCACAGGTACTATAATTTCACCGAGTCTCTCGTTGAGACAGTGCCCAGATCGTTACGCCTTTCGTGCGGGTCGGAACTTACCCGACAAGGAATTTCGCTACCTTAGGACCGTTATAGTTACGGCCGCCGTTTACTGGGGCTTCAATTCAGAGCTTCGCTTGCGCTAACCCCTCCTCTTAACCTTCCAGCACCGGGCAGGCGTCAGCCCCTATACGTCACCTTACGGTTTTGCAGAGACCTGTGTTTTTGCTAAACAGTCGCCTGGGCCTATTCACTGCGGCTCTCATTGCTGAGAGCACCCCTTCTCCCGAAGTTACGGGGTCATTTTGCCGAGTTCCTTAACGAGAGTTCTCTCGCACACCTTAGGATTCTCTCCTCGACTACCTGTGTCGGTTTGCGGTACGGGCACCTCCCGCCTCGCTAGAGGCTTTTCTTGGCAGCGTGAAATCAGATACTTCGCTCTAAAGAGCTCCCCATCACAGCTCAACGTTACAGGAAGCGGATTTGCCTACTTCCACGCCTTACTGCTTGGGCGTACTCAACCAACGGTACGCTTATCTTATCCTACTGCGTCCCCCCATTACTCAAACGGCGGGGAGGTGGTACAGGAATATCAACCTGTTGTCCATCGTCTACGCCTATCGGCCTCGACTTAGGTCCCGACTAACCCTGAGTGGACGAGCCTTCCTCAGGAAACCTTAGTCATACGGTGGATGGGATTCTCACCCATCTTTCGCTACTCATACCGGCATTCTCACTTCTAAGCGCTCCACCAGTCCTTCCGGTCTGACTTCAACGCACTTAGAACGCTCTCCTACCACGGACATCTTAGATGTCCATCCACAGCTTCGGTGAATCGTTTAGCCCCGATACATTTTCGGCGCAGCGTCACTCGACCAGTGAGCTATTACGCACTCTTTAAATGATGGCTGCTTCTAAGCCAACATCCTGGTTGTCTAAGCAACGCCACATCCTTTTCCACTTAACGATTACTTTGGGACCTTAGCTGGTGGTCTGGGCTGTTTCCCTTTTGACTACGGATCTTATCACTCGCAGTCTGACTCCCGTGTATAAATATCTGGCATTCGGAGTTTGTCTGAATTCGGTAAAGCGAGATGCCCCCCTAGTCCAAACAGTGCTCTACCTCCAGTATTCTCTATCACGAGGCTAGCCCTAAAGCTATTTCGGAGAGAACCAGCTATCTCCAAGTTCGATTGGAATTTCTCCGCTACCCACACCTCATCCCCGCACTTTTCAACGTGCGTGGGTTCGGGCCTCCAGTGAGTGTTACCTCACCTTCACCCTGGACATGGGTAGATCACCTGGTTTCGGGTCTACGACCACGTACTAATTCGCCCTATTCAGACTCGCTTTCGCTACGGCTCCGCCTTCTCAGCTTAACCTTGCACGTAATCGTAACTCGCCGGTTCATTCTACAAAAGGCACGCTATCACCCATTAACGGGCTCTAACTACTTGTAGGCACACGGTTTCAGGTTCTATTTCACTCCCCTTCCGGGGTGCTTTTCACCTTTCCCTCACGGTACTGGTTCACTATCGGTCACTAGGTAGTATTTAGCCTTGGGAGATGGTCCTCCCGGATTCCGACGGAATTTCACGTGTTCCGCCGTACTCAGGATACACTCAAGAGAGAATGAACTTTCGACTACGGGGCTTTTACCCGCTATGGCGGACCTTTCCAGATCGCTTCGCCTAATTCATTCCTTTGTAACTCCGTATAGAGTGTCCTACAACCCCAAGAGGCAAGCCTCTTGGTTTGGGCTCTTCCCGTTTCGCTCGCCGCTACTCAGGGAATCGAATAATTTCTTTCTCTTCCTCCAGGTACTTAGATGTTTCAGTTCCCTGGGTCTGCCTTCAAGACGCTATGTATTCACGTCAAGATACTGTTCCATTACGAACAGTGGGTTCCCCCATTCGGAAATCTCCGGATCAAAGCTTACTTACAGCTCCCCGAAGCATATCGGTGTTAGTGCCGTCCTTCTTCGGCTCCTAGTGCCAAGGCATCCACCGTGCGCCCTTAATAACTTAACCTAATTCGGCTTCCAATACACATCATTATCCAGCGTCAACTGCGCTCACTCACATCCTCATGTACCTAAGTACACTGCGGTGTTCATTCGCTTGTTTCCTTGTCTAACTCGTGTCTTGAAACCCTCAGTTTATAGTTACTGCTTTTCTTATAAAAAGAAAAGACTTAAGAACTTTACGATAAATTACTTGAATTTTGTTGCTTTCAATGTCGTTTTATCCAGTTTTCAAAGAACAAATCAGCTGACTTCAATCACATCGTGACTAAACATCAGTGAAATACTCCGTGCAGATTTGCGACGAAAGCTTTGAATTACTTCCTAGCTTTTCTTCGCGGCAGGAGCACAATTTGAAAATTCATTACTGAACCTTCAAAACTGAACACAAAACGTTAATGTTGGTTTGACCAAAAGGTCAACCATTCCGTTAAATATCCTTAGAAAGGAGGTGATCCAGCCGCACCTTCCGATACGGCTACCTTGTTACGACTTCACCCCAATCATCTGTCCCACCTTCGACGGCTGGCTCCCAAAAGGGTTACCCCACCGGCTTCGGGTGTTACAAACTCTCGTGGTGTGACGGGCGGTGTGTACAAGGCCCGGGAACGTATTCACCGCGGCATGCTGATCCGCGATTACTAGCGATTCCGGCTTCATGTAGGCGAGTTGCAGCCTACAATCCGAACTGAGAACGGTTTTATCGGATTAGCTCCCCCTCGCGGGTTGGCAACCGTTTGTACCGTCCATTGTAGCACGTGTGTAGCCCAGGTCATAAGGGGCATGATGATTTGACGTCATCCCCACCTTCCTCCGGTTTGTCACCGGCAGTCTCCTTAGAGTGCCCAACTAAATGATGGCAACTAAGAACAAGGGTTGCGCTCGTTGCGGGACTTAACCCAACATCTCACGACACGAGCTGACGACAACCATGCACCACCTGTCACCACTGTCCCCGAAGGGAAAGCTATGTCTCCATAGCGGTCAATGGGATGTCAAGACCTGGTAAGGTTCTTCGCGTTGCTTCGAATTAAACCACATGCTCCACCGCTTGTGCGGGCCCCCGTCAATTCCTTTGAGTTTCAGTCTTGCGACCGTACTCCCCAGGCGGAGTGCTTAATGCGTTAGCTGCAGCACTAAGGGGCGGAAACCCCCTAACACTTAGCACTCATCGTTTACGGCGTGGACTACCAGGGTATCTAATCCTGTTTGCTCCCCACGCTTTCGCGCCTCAGTGTCAGTTACAGACCAGAAAGTCGCCTTCGCCACTGGTGTTCCTCCAAATCTCTACGCATTTCACCGCTACACTTGGAATTCCACTTTCCTCTTCTGCACTCAAGTCCCCCAGTTTCCAATGACCCTCCACGGTTGAGCCGTGGGCTTTCACATCAGACTTAAAGGACCACCTGCGCGCGCTTTACGCCCAATAATTCCGGACAACGCTTGCCACCTACGTATTACCGCGGCTGCTGGCACGTAGTTAGCCGTGGCTTTCTAATAAGGTACCGTCAAGGTACAGCCAGTTACTACTGTACTTGTTCTTCCCTTACAACAGAGTTTTACGATCCGAAAACCTTCTTCACTCACGCGGCGTTGCTCCATCAGGCTTTCGCCCATTGTGGAAGATTCCCTACTGCTGCCTCCCGTAGGAGTCTGGGCCGTGTCTCAGTCCCAGTGTGGCCGATCACCCTCTCAGGTCGGCTACGCATCGTCGCCTTGGTGAGCCGTTACCTCACCAACTAGCTAATGCGCCGCGGGCCCATCCTATAGCGATAGCGTAAACCATCTTTCAACATTTCAACAGGAGATGAAATGTATTATTCGGTATTAGCCCCGGTTTCCCGGAGTTATCCCCAACTATAGGGCAGGTTGCCCACGTGTTACTCACCCGTCCGCCGCTAACTTGACAGGAGCAAGCTCCCATCAAGTCCGCTCGACTTGCATGTATTAGGCACGCCGCCAGCGTTCGTCCTGAGCCAGGATCAAACTCTCCATAAAAGAGAAAATTTGATTAGCTCAAATTTTGCTGGCATCAATTTTGATGTCCAAAATTTCGTTTCCCTAAATTAATAGAAGAAACTATGTTCATTAACGTTTTGTTGTTCAGTTTTCAAGGTTCATTTTGTTACGTTATCGCGTTATCTTGCGGCGACTTTTCTATAATACACTGATTTATTCATGAAAGTCAACACTATTTCATAAGTTTTTTATGAGACTCTATTTTTCATTTTTAAAATTAGCTAATAAAAGGGGTAGATTCATGGTTCGCAAGCTTTTGGTAACAGCCGTTTTAGTGGTGATTGTAACATTATTTGTTTACCCACAGAGAGATTCGATTATTTCTGTGTTCCGCATGACTGATGAGCCACTAGTAATTTCTAAAGGAAATTATGGACAATCTTTAATTGTAGAAATTTCTTTTTCCCACGATGGTCTAGAGGAATGGTTACAAACGTTAAAACAGCCTTATCCATTATTGATGCTAGATGCAGATTGGATTGCCCGGTCACCTAAAATAGTGGAGCAACTAAAAAAACAGAACATCCCTACAGGACTTCTTGGTGGTAAGGGAGCTGAAAATAGTTATAGCATCGAAGATTTCAACAAAGACTTACAAATTTATGAGAAACATTTTAATAACAAGCCTCTTTGGTTTATGACTTCAGATTATGAATTTGGATCAAATCTACAACAATCAGTTTTTGACCAAGAAATAAATTTACTATCTCCATCTATGATTTACACAAAGGATACTTATAAAAAAACTGACGGCGCTATTTACTCGCTTAAGTTACACGAGAACAGTAAAGTTAACTTTGAAGAATATTCAAAGTTAATCGAAAATGAGAAATTCGTCTCTATAGAAGAAAATGTGTTTGGATATACAATTAAGACGAAAAAAATTCCAAAATAAGATAGAAAGGCTAAAACCATCAAGTAAAATGGTTTTAGCCTTTTTTTATGCATTCGCATTTGTTGATTTTGCTTTTCGCTCAAGCTTGCGTTCTTTTTTACGTTCTTCCAGTCTTTTACGATCTTCATCTGATTTCGAATTATATTTCGGCAATACTAATAATTGATAGGCATTAACTGCTATTAACGGGAACAATAATAAAGCAACGTATGTATCGATGTTACCTTGACGACCCATGAGCGCAATAATCCATTCTAAAGAAGTGATGACAATCATAAAGAAAATTGCTGATACTAGTACATGTTTTTTGCCTGTTAGTTGAACTTTTTTTATAGCTGTAGCTATAGCTGCAAAAATTAAGAAAACTAATAAGCCAATATAAAACAGCCAATCTTTTGCTCCTTGTGCACTTGGAGCAAAGCGGAATACAACTAAATCTACCAGGAGAATGACTACTAGAAGCATTTGTACCCAATTCCATAAAGTCAACGTCTTAAAGATTCCTACTCCTACCTGATGTAATGTTAAATAAGCAAAGAATCCTGCTTGGGCAATAACACTCATTGTACATCCTAATAAAATCATCCATCCAAAGGCGGCAAAAAATTCACCAAAGTCACCTGCTGCTATATATGGTTGAAAGAAGCTCCAGCGTACAAAAATTCCAGCAATACCAGTAACAACACCACCAATAAGCAGACACATCAAGAAGAATTTTACCCAATTTCGTATTGTCACGACTTAACGTCCTCCATTTATTAAATACTTTTATCCGTTCCAACGGAAATCATCCCATTTTTAGATACTCTAAATTGTTTATCTAATTAGGAGCTCGACTTATCATTAGAAAGCAGATTGACCAATATCCTGTTTTCCTCACAAACTTTACACAATTTTTTTGCTTTTCGCATTCTAATTATTATTTTACATGTAGAATCACTCTTATGTATCGCCTGAAAACAAGTAACTATTTAAAGTTCCATTTTATATTTTAACAATGCATTGTTAAAAAAGCTAATCGAAGTCACAATCGGATACATATTCTAAGCAGGGATTGTGAACAATAATTGAAAGAGAGAGCCTTTAAGAAAGGACTGATAAAATTGATTAAACGAATAGTTCCACTATTGTTCGTCGTTCTTATACTTGCGAGCTGCGCTGAGCCATCTAATCAATCGCTTTCCTATGAAGAAGTTAAAAAAATCATGATGGACTCCATTCAGACTGAAGATGGCAAAAAAGCTATTCGCCAATTGCTTCAAGATCCAAGTTTCCGGGATTTAATCGTACTTGAGCATGAAGAAGTACAGACAGCGATCAACGCTACGCTTTTATCTGAGGATTCAAAAGAATTTTGGACAAAACAATTTGAAGATCCATCATTTCAAGAAAATATAGCCAAAAGTATGAAAGAGCAGCAAAAAGAAATTATGAAAGAGCTTATAAAAGATCCATCCTACCAGGAAGATCTTATTTCATTCTTCGGACAATCCGAGATGCAAAAAGAGCTCGAAACAGTATTAAAAAGTGCCTCTCTTCGCAAACAAATGGAAGAGGTTGTCACGCAGACAATTGAAAGTCCTCTTTTACAAACAAAATGGCAACAACTTATTAAGGAAAGCGGCGGCGCTGCTTCAGGTGAAAAATCTGAAGAAGAAGGCGGCGGTGGCTCTAGTGAAGAAGAAGGCGGCGGTAGCGGCGGCGGCTCCGAAGAAGAGTCCGGCGGCGGTGGTTCATAAAGAAAAAACGGATTGTATACCTACTGGTACAATCCGTTTTTTTAATGCTTATTATGATAATTTATCGATAATTTTTTGAGCTGCCTCTAAATAAATTTTCCCAGTCGGATGGTCTTCTTCATAAACAGAGGGTGCAAAATCCTCACTTGTCCAATCAGGTTGTCCAAGCGGGATTTGACCTAATAATTCCGTGCGTAATTCGTCAGCAAGCTTTGGTCCGCCGCCTTGTCCAAATACGTATTCACGCTCACCTGATTTCGATTCATACCAAGCCATGTTTTCAATAACTCCTAGAATATCATGGTTTGTTTGTAAAGCCATGGCACCAGCTCGAGCTGCAACAAAGGCAGCTGTTGGATGAGGTGTTGTGACGATGATTTCTTTAGAAGAAGGGAGCATTTGATGAATATCTAAAGCAACATCCCCTGTACCTGGCGGCAAGTCTAAAAGTAAGAAGTCAATATCTCCCCATTCAACATCGCGGAAGAATTGGTCTAGTACCTTTCCAAGCATTGGTCCACGCCATACGATTGGAGCATTATTTTCTACAAAGAATCCCATTGAAATAACTTTTACCCCTTTACGCTCAACAGGGTAAATTCGTTCGTCTTTGACAACAGGCATATCTTGAATTCCCATCATGTCAGGAACACTAAATCCATAAATATCTGCGTCGATTAGCCCTACTTTTTTACCTAGTCTGCTAAGTGCTACAGCTAAATTAACCGAAACAGTTGATTTCCCAACACCACCTTTACCAGAAGCAATGGCCAAGAATTGCACTGTAGATAATGGAGACAATAAATCATGTACCTCTGATTCAGTAGCTTTGCCTCGGAATTGCTCCAAGTTTTCTTGAGATAGCTCTTCAAAACGAATCCCTACCGTGCTGGCCCCAGCTTCTTTTAATGCTTCTACAATTTTCATTTGTAATTGCATTTGCTCTGGCGTATTTGTTTTTGCTATCGCTACTTTTACACTGACATGATTTTTTTCTTCTTTAATGGATACGTTTATGATGCCATTTGTTTCAGCAAACGTTCTATGTAAAAAAGGATCTTGTAATTGTCCTAAAACCTCTCGGACCTGCTGTTCGTTTATCACTTGAAACACTCCCCTATTATTGTTTCTGATGTTAGTATAACATAGTGTAATTCTACTACTTATTTGAATTGCACTCCACTATAACTACTTGCCCAACAGCCGCTTAGTATAAGAAATGTTATCCGTAAAGTATCCATCTATGTTTAACTGTTTCATTTTTTCCTGCTGTTCTTCCATCGTCTCAGAATCATTGAAGAATACATGCACTTCTTTCCCTTGGCTATGCAGTGCATTAACGGCTTCAGCAGTTACATCTGTTGATTCCATACCAATCACAGGGAAATCTACTTCCAATGCTTTGTCTAATTCAAATTCTCCCTCTCTAAATAAAAGTGTCAAACGCAAATCAGGTGCTAAATCCGCCATTTTTTCTAAGCTTTCTACCGAGAAAGATTGAATGGCTACTTTTTCTTTATCCAATAAATTATAATCCGATAGCATTCTAACCAGGACTTCTTCCATAGCAGTTTCTCCGTAAACTAGTCGAGTCTCAATATAAAATTTTTGACTACCGCCAAAGGCTTGGAAAACTTCCCCTAAGGTCGGGATTTCTTCCATTGTAATTTCCCCATTATATAATCCTAGTGTGACACAGGATTTAATGTCCCTAAGAGTTAATTCACTCACCCTTCCAGTCCCATTTGTAGTTCTGTCAATGGTTTCGTCGTGCATGGCAATTAACACATTATCCTTTGTCATACGTAAATCAATTTCAATAGCGTCGACATTCTCCTCACTTGCAATTTTATAGGCTGTAATCGTGTTTTCGTTAAACTGATTGATCGCCCCACGATGGGCAAATATTTTGGGAGATGCTACAACTCCCGGCTTAGGTACTTCTTCTGCTTCCGGTTTACTTTTTCCAAGAAATCCGAAGAGACAAAGGAGCAACACGATTAATATCGTAAATAAAAAAATATCCCTTCTTTTGCTCATTCGTGATTTACACTCCCTTTTTTCATTTGTTTATTCTATGTAATTAGCGTTTTAGAATTTACTTTGCTTTTATCTTTTATTTTCTATATAGAAAAAGAATAAAACGAGAAAACCTCGCTTTATTCTCAACTCTACTTATTCACCGCGTGCGGCATTTGCTTTTTTAATTGCCTCATTGAACTGTTCCACAGCCGTATTATAGGCTTGATCTACTTCTCCACCATTATAAACTGTTTCTAGTGCAGTCTCCATGATTTTACGACCTTCTGGAAGCATATCCATTAAGGCACCTTGAGTCGCATACGACGATTTTGTATCTTGCAGCTGGTCAACTGTTACTTGTAATTGAGGTTTTTCTGCGTAAGCATCTTTTACAACCTGCTCATCATACGCAGCTGGGTTGATAGCAAAGTAACCTGTCCCGACATGCCACTGAGCTTGCACTTCTGGTGTCTGTAGGTATTTCATGAATTCCCAAGCGGCTTTTTTCTCTTCTTCAGGTTTACTATCGATCATCCAAAGGCTAGCACCACCAATGACAACACCTTGACGTTCCTTCGCTTCTGGATGTGGTAAGTAAGCAATTCCCACTTCAAATGGGGCATTATCGATTACATCTCTTGAACTTGCAGAAGATTGTAAGAACATCGCAACATCCCCTGCCAAGAATCCTGCAACCATGTTATCACCGTTTGTACCATAGTTTGCAAAAGTTCCATCATCAACCATTTGTTTTACCCAATTAAAGATTGATTTTCCTTCTTCTTCAGACCAACCGATTTCAGTAGGAGTATCTGAACGACCATTATCATTATTTAATAATAATGCCCCTTGGTTAGCTAATAGCTGTTCCCATAACCAACCATATGCTTGTAACGCAAAACCTTTCATATTTGGGTTAACTTCGGCAATCGCTTTATTGGCTTCAATAATTTCTTCAAATGTTTCTGGTGCAGCTTCTGGATCTAGTCCTGCAGCTTCAAAGGCTTCTTTATTGTAATACATAACTGGCGTTGAAGAGTTAAATGGCATTGAATAGAATGTTCCGTCCAACGAATAGTAATTCGTTATATTTTCTTCTAGTCCACTCATATCATATCCATCTGCATCGATAAATTCTTGGATTGGCGCGACTTGTCCACTGTTAATCATCGCTTTTGTGCCAATTTCAAAGGTTTGAATCATTGTTGGTGCACTATCACTACCGGCAACGGCATTGAATTTAGTTAAGGATTCGTCATAAGTTCCTTGATATTCTGCATTTACTTGAATTTCATCTTGTGAGCTATTGTATGATTCAACAATCGAGTTTAACGCTTCTTGACCGGCACCTCCCATAGAGTGCCAGAATGTAACGACCTGTTTTTCTTTTGGTTCAGAGTTTTCTGTTGTTTCACTTGCATTACCAGAATTTGTTTCTGCTTCTACTTCTGTTTCCGATGAACTTTCGCCTGAACTACATGCTGCTAATATAACAACAAGTAGCACCATTAAAGATGATAGTAAAAATTGTTTTTTCATTTTCCTACTCCTTCTTGGTTCATTTAATAATCTATATATTTATCCTTTTGTTTTCAAAAGGGATAAACCAGATAAAAGTGTTACTTTGGACTAAAAGCTAGTTGATGCTACTTTATAGCCCCTTCTGTCAAACCCTTTTGTAATTGTTTTTGTCCAAGGAACAACAAGATCAATGTCGGGATAATGACGATAATGGCACCTGACATAATTACTCCCCAGTCATTTAATTGCTCCTGAGTCTGTAATTGTTTTAAACCGATTTGCACTGTTCTAACTGTGTCGTTTGTCGTTGAAAGCAATGGCCATAGATACATATTCCATGAAGTTAAGAACCCATAGGCACCTAAAGTAACCAAACTCGTTTTGGCAACCGGCAGCACAACTTTTAAGTAGAATTTAAAATCTCCCATGCCAACAATTTGACTAGCTTCCCTTAACTCTTTTGGGATTTGCTTAAAGTTTTGACGAAGCAAAAATGTCCCAAAGGCTGTAGCGAAAAATGGAACAGTTAACCCCGGATATTTATCGATCCAATCTAGATCACGGATGATATGGAAATTTGGAATAATGGATGCTTCAAAAGGAACCATCATCGTGGCGATAAATAGAAAGAACAGAATATCCCTTCCCTTGAATTCTAAAAAAACAAAGGCATAGGCAGCTAAACTAGACAAAACCAATTGACCAATTGTTATGACTACCGAAACAACTAAACTATTAAATAAATATTTTAATAACGGGAATTGCTCGAAAGCTTTGACATAGTTATCGATTGATAGGGATTGTGGCAAACTCCCCGTCATAATATCCTTGTTATCCATGAAGCTCATGACAAATGCCATTAACGCTGGTGCGAACACGACAAGTGCCGAGATTGAAAGTAAACTATAAAATAGGATTTTTTTGCTGATTGGCATGGTCATTGATAATGAACCTTCCTTTCACCAAGCTTAAATTGAATAATCGTCATAATAAGGATGATGATAAATAAGACAATTGCTTGTGCACTAGCTGTACCAAATTGATAGTTTGAAAAGGCCTCACGATAAATCGAATAAACAATTAGATTTGTCGTGTTTTGAGGACCACCTTGAGTTAGAATATCGATTTGTCCAAACGTCTGAAAAGCATTAATAATGGTTACTGTAATCACGAAAAACAGTGTAGGGGACAGCATCGGAATTGTAATCCTTCTTAATTTATAAAAATAGCCTGCTCCATCAATATCTGCACTTTCATATAAATAAGAATCAATGGATTGTAAGCCACCAAGCAACACTAAAAAGGTAAATCCTAGGTTCATCCATATAGTTGTCACTGCAACTGCAATTAGAGCCCAGTTCGGGTCTGTTAACCAACCGATCGATTCGAAGCCTATTAACTTTAGAAGTTGATTTAAAAATCCGATTGATGGATGGAACATGTATAGCCAAAACACCGAAGCAGCAGCTACTGAAATTCCCATCGTTGATGAAAAAATAGTTCGAAAAAAGCCAATACCTTTTAGCTTTTCATTCGCTAATACTGCTAATAAAAGCGCGATGATTATTGTTGTTGGTACAGTATAGAGAACAAAGAGAAAAGTTGACTTCATGCTTTGATGAAATATAGGTGAAGTGAACATTTCGATATAATTTTGTAACCCGACAAAGACTGTTGTTTCACCTCGAGCATTTGTTAAGAAGAAGCTTAAGTACATTGTTTTAAATAAGGGATAGAATAAAAATGCTCCAAATAACACAATAGAAGGTAGAAGGAACAGCATTCCCTTTGTAAAACTCTTCACTCGTTGCTTCTTTTTCACATTTTCAAAATTAATCTCATGGATTCCTGTGGACGACGCAGAAACTGGATTAGTCATACTCATCTTTTCACAACCTCTTGTTTGTGAGTGAATGTTGCTTCTTGAATTAAGCTTCCAGTGTCAGCATCAAAGAAACACATGTTTTCTACAGATATATGTACCGGCACTTTATCTCCTACTTGAACTAACCATTGTCCAAGCCATTTTGCTGTCCACAGTTCTGTACCAACTTCAAAGGATACTAATGTTTCATTTCCTAAATGTTCTACATTCACGATTTCAACTATTTGAACGTGTTGGTTTTCTGTACCAGAGGGCATATGTTCGGCACGAATACCAATAACTAAATTTCGATTATGTAAGCTCTGTGGCACCTGTTGATCGAACGAAATCGTCAGTTCATTTTCAATAACAAGCATTGAGTTATTTAAAATCGCTTTTCCTAGATTCATTTTGGGGGAGCCGATAAAAGTCGCAACAAATAAATTGGACGGTTTATTATAAAGTTCTATTGGTTCACCAACTTGTTGAATAATGCCATCATTCAATACCATAATTCGATCGCCCATTGTCATGGCTTCCACTTGGTCATGTGTCACATAGACCATCGTTAACCCCAACTTTTTTTGAAGGCGACGAATTTCAATTCGCATATTTGCACGTAGCTTGGCGTCTAAATTCGATAATGGCTCGTCCATTAAACAAAGCGGCGCTTCACTAACGACCGCGCGTGCTAGGGCTACACGTTGTCTTTGTCCCCCGGATAACTCTCGTGGCTTGCGTTTTAAAAGCTCACTTAACCCCATCATCTGTGCCGTTTCTTCTAGTTTCTTCTTTTGTACTTGTTTATCTACTTTTTTAGCATGTAGCCCAAATAATATATTTTGTTCAACGGTTAAATGCGGATAAAGTGCATAGTTTTGAAAAACCATCGATAAATTACGATCCTTTGGAGGAAGATGGTTCACGATCTTTTCACTAATTTTCAATGCTCCTCCAGAAATTTCCTCGAGCCCTGCAATCATACGAAGCAGCGTACTTTTCCCTGAACCGGAAGGACCGACAAGAACGAAAAATTCACCTTTTTCAATTTTTAAATCAATTCCATTTAACACATTACTTTGCTTGTTATAGGATTTTGAAATGTCCATCAGTTCGATGTACCCCATACATAAACCTCCTTCATAGAACTAAGTCTATTCAACCATATCTGTTAGCTCAAAACGATGCATTTGGAAGCTTTTTACACTTATTATTATTGGGTTAATAAAGTTTACATTTAATTGGAATTTTATTAATAAAATTTAAAATACGCCCAAGGTTTGCTACGAGTGTATTGAATTCTGAATATTCACGATTGTTTGTGTACCTGGTACACAAACAATTCAAAATTAAAAAACCATCCACAAAATGTGAATGGTTTTACCTCTTAGAGACGTATCATTATGTATTATTTTGCAGATTGGTTCTTGCAATTTGCATTATTTTCATACATAACAATCGCATATATTATTCGAATTCTAGATTTACATAGCTCTCGATGCCACCAACAATTGCTGTTGCCATCTTCTCTTGATAATATTCACTTGATAGTAAATCACGTTCTTCATTATTACTTAAGAAACCTGTTTCCACTAATACAGCCGGTACTTCAGCTTTCTTTAGAAGATACACTTGTTTAATGGCTAGTGCTTCACGCTCTGTATTCTGCAGCGATTCTTTTATTGTTGATTGAATAGATTTTGCTAAAAGCTCGCTATTTGCATGCCCCTCTCGATGATAAAAGACTTGTGCACCTCTCCATTTTTCTTCAGGGATAGCGTTGGCATGAATTGTCACGAAAATATCTGGTTCATTTTTACGTACAAGATTTGAACGCAAGAAAATGTCTTCCTTTTTTCTTTCTCTTAAAGTTGAGAATTCTTCACTTGGTGCATGCTCTTCTAATACATCACCATCTGTAGAGCGAGTCATAACAACAGTAGCACCTAAACGCTTTAATTGTTTTTCAACCTTTGATGCAATTGCAAGCGTTACATCTTTTTCAATTACTTCTCCGGATGAAGCCCCACCATCAACTCCACCATGGCCAGCATCGATAACAATTTTAACGCCACCCAATGGTTCAGGTAAAAAGAAACTTCGATCCGATGCGCTTGTCTCATAAACAACAATGCCCAAACATCCTAACAGTATAACACCTAGTGCAATCCATCTTTTCAAACTATTACACCACCTTTTGCAACCTTTTTCACTACTATACGCAAGAATTGGGACGAGTATGCGTGAACTTTCTTACTTCCAAAAAGTGTTTTAGGTATAGGAATAATTAAAAAGGACACGCTAAACATCTTATGTTTGGCATGTCCCGAATATTTATCTAACACATAATTATTTCATGTTAGGTTCGCTTCTATCATGAGAATAGCTATGCCCTGTGGAAATTTAAGAAAGAGGTCTAATTTAGAACTTGCAACTTACTATTTGAGATGCGCAATTCTACTAATTACTTATAACTTCTACTGTACTTGCAATTGATGCTGTAACGAAGCATATAAGCCATTGTTCATCATTAAGGAATCATGATTTCCTTGCTCCAAGATTGCGCCATCTTTTATAACAAGGATTTGATCGGCATTTTCGATTGTTTTTAATCGGTGGGCTATGACAAAGCTTGTACGCCCTTGCATCAAGTTATTTAACCCCTTTTGTATGTGCACTTCTGTCATCGTATCAACACTTGAAGTTGCTTCGTCTAGAATAAGAATATCCGGATCTTCTAAAATCGCCCGAGCAATTGCAATTAGCTGACGCTGACCCTGACTTAAGTTCATGCCGCCCGAAACAAGCATCGTATCATAGCCCTTTGGCAAGTATTTAATAAAGTTGTGGGCATAGGCAATTTTTGCTGCTCGTTCAACCTCTTCATCGGTAGCCTGCAACTTCCCATAGCGGATGTTTTCACGAACTGTTCCAGAGAACAAATACGTATCTTGCAAGACTACACCAATGTGCTCTCGCAGGTTTTCCATTCTGTAATGCTTAATATCATTGCCGTCTATTATGATTTCTCCGTGCATTGCATCATAAAAACGGTTAAGCAACTGTATAATACTTGTTTTTCCCGAACCTGTCGGACCAACTAGCGCAATCGTTTCTCCAGCCTTTGCTCGGAATGATATATTATGAAG
Source organism: Lysinibacillus sp. SGAir0095 (assembly GCF_005491425.1). Lineage (NCBI taxonomy): Bacteria > Bacillati > Bacillota > Bacilli > Caryophanales > Bacillaceae > Lysinibacillus > Lysinibacillus sp. SGAir0095. The sequence goes on from NZ_CP028083.1 coordinate 3,947,196, forward strand.
TACTGGCTTATTTGCTTGATAATAAAAGCCCACATTACGGAACTCGACATCCCCATCGTAATGTTTTTTTGTTATCGCATCTGGCACATCTGCGACTTCATCTTGTTCATCTAATACTTCAAATACACGTTCTGCACCTGCAATAGCCGATTGGAATGTGTTGAAAAGGTTGGATAGTTGATTGATTGGACGGAAAAACTGTCTTGTGTAGGTAACAAAGGATGCAATGACCCCTACACTTACGCCCAAATTTCCGATTACCAACAATGCCCCTACACCGATAACTAAACCAATTCCAAGGTTATTAATAAAGTTATTGATGGGGCCAAGAAAACCTGAGGTAATATCCGCTTTTAGAGCCGAAGTGCGTAGTGTTTCATTCGCTTCTTTAAATTGAAAAACGGTCTGCTCCTCTTTTCCGAATAGTGTTGTAATATCGGAGTTTGAAATCGTTTCTTCAATAAAACCGTTTAAGTTTCCTAAATCTCTTTGTCTTTGAGAGAAGTTTTTACTGCTTCGTTTTATTATTAGTTTGGTGGACCAAATAATAATTGGAATAACAAGTATCGTCACACACGCTAAAATCCAATTTAAATAAAACATCGCAATCCCCGTACCGACTACAGATAAGACCGTTGACACGATTTGGATAACACTTTGTGAGACTGCCGCGTTTAGATTATCGATATCATTTGTCATGCGACTCATTAAATCGCCTTGTTGACGCTTATCAAAAAGGGAGATTGGCAAGGATTGAAACTTTTCAAACAAATCCTGGCGAAGCTCTCGTATCGTTTTTTGGGAAACTCGAATCATCATAAAGGTTTGTAACCAGGTAAATACAGCAGACACAATATAAATGGCTGCCAATACGAGCACCATTCTAATGGCGCCATCTAGATCGAATTTTAAAATATAATCATCAATAATTATCCCGATCATCAATGGCCCTACTAAACTTAATAAAGTAGATACGACTACAAAAATAATCGAGCTAATGATACCCATTCTTTGGTTATTTAAATACGCCCATATTCGTATCAGGGTTGCTTTTTGATTTTCAGCTTTTTCTGCCGGACCATTAAATCTTGGCCCAGGATGTCTGCCAATAGGAGGAGGTCCAGCAGGTCGGCTATGCGGTTTATTCATTTAAAGACCCTCCTCTTACCAATTGCGTCGCAACAATTTCTTGATAGATTTCATTTGTTTCTAGCAGTTCTTCATGTGTCCCTTGTCCAACAATCACACCGTCATCTAGAACTAAAATATTGTCGGCATGACGTATTGAAGAAATTTTAGATGAAACAATAAACTTAGTGCTCTCTTTAAAATTTTCCTTAATGGCTTTTTGAATTCTATTTTCCGAGATGCTATCTACAGCAGATGTCGTATCATCCAAGATTAGAATAGCCGGCTTCCTTATTAATGCACGAGCCATGGCAAGGCGTTGCTTCTGGCCACCCGATAAATTCGTAGCACCCTGGGTAATCATATATTGTTCCCTTGCTTCTAGTTTTTCAACGAATTCAATGGCGCAGGATGATTCTAAAGCATCTATGAATTCCTCTATCGTTGCTTCGTCATTCCCGTATTTTACATTCTCCTCGATTGTCCTCGAAAATAAAGTTGCTTTTTGAGGTGTAAAACCAATTGCCCCACGCAGGGTTTGTAAATCATATTCTTTAATAGGTCGACCATCTATCCTAATAACACCTTGGTCAGCATCAAGCATTCGGGGAATTAATTTGACGATAGATGATTTGCCGCTCCCTGTCATGCCAATAATCCCGATAGTCTCTCCAGGATTTGCTTTAAAGGAGATATTTTTTAATACTGGTTCATTGTTTTTATTATAAGCAAAGCTAACATGGTCAAATTCAACTTCGCCTTTAATAGTTGTAATCACGGGTTTTTCCGTATTAATAATTTCAGACTGTTCTTCAAGCACCGCTACAATACGATTTGCACTCGGGACAGCACGAGCAATTTGCATTAAAACGTTTGAGGAACTCATTAGCCCTCCCATAATCATCATTAAATAGTTAATAAATGCTAAAATTACCCCTACTTCGATTGTGCCATTCTCTACTTTGAAGGCTCCCATCCAAAGAGCAGCAATAATACCCATATTGACAACAAAGGCTGTTAAGGGCATTAAAATACCAATAATTTGATCTGCATGGGTATTTCTTTTCATGAGGTGTTCATTCACATCTGTGAATTGATGAATTTGGTGATTTTTGCGATTATATGCCTTGATCACTCGAATGCCGGCTAGATTCTCTTGCACTTTTGTATTTACGCTATCCACAGCTTCTTGTACCTTTAAAAATAGCTTTCCAGATAGTTTTGTGAAAAAGAATATCGAAAAAGCTAGTATTGGGACAACAACCAATAATATCGGAAACAGCTCCCGGGCAGTAAGAAATACAATAACGATTGCTCCAATAAAAGTAAATGGACCACGAACAAATATCTTTAGTAGCATTGTTAAGGCTCTTTGTAGCATCTCTACATCACTTGTAATGTTTGTGATGAGTTTTCCTAGTGTAAAATGGTCCTTATTACTATTAGAAAAGTAGGTTATCGTTTCATATAAATCTGCTCGAATATCTGCTGCAAAGTTAATCGCAGTTTTGGACGCATAAATAGAGCAGCCTGCTCCTCCAACTAAACCTATTACCGCGCATAAAATCATTAGCCCAAACATCTGGATGACATAGGATGTATCATCTCTAGCAATTCCATTATCGATAATATGCTGCATGATTGTTGGCTGCACCAAATCCATTGCCACCTCCAGCA